>JAACDT010000282.1 GCA_009936885.1 Alphaproteobacteria bacterium | reverse complement strand
TGATGTCGTTCGCACGTGTATTAGGCCAATCTTTGATTGTTTCCGCCCAAATAACCTGCTGGTCCATTGGAAGATAGTAAACTGTATCGTTTCAGCCTTTTTGTTCGCCAACTTTAACGAGTTTATCAAGACCCTTCTCATAGTTTACCCATGCATCTTCGTTAACAGCAGCAGAATAAACAAGTGACTCTTCTTCAATAATAGCCATTACGTCAGCTGGAAGCTTAGCAGCTGTATTCGCATTGATGGTTAGAATATTCTGGTTCATTGCACCAAAGCCAGTAACTGTCCAGTATGGAGCAACTTCATAGAACTTGTATCCACCACCGTGAGCAGTTGGGAAAATAACAGTTCCTTCAGCAACGCCAGTAGCCATGTCATTATACATAGTCGGCAATGTTGAGGTTACTGGTATTGCGCCGAATAATGAAACCCAAGGAAGGTTGGGGCCAGCAGCAACAATTTTACGGCCTTTTAGCTCGTCTGCTTTTTTCCAAGGCTCAACGGTGCCAATCCCATAATCATCGAACCCAGATAGCCCTGGTAAATAAACTTGATTATATTTTTCAGTAAGAACTGCTGTTAATTCAGGATATTTTTCAATTAATTCAGCTTTTACTTTATTTACAACACGGGGATCTTCATGTGTAAACGGAACAAAGTAATCAAAGTTCAACGGTAATAATTTGGCCGTTTCGAAACAGACACAATAAGCGCCAATATCAAGTAAACCTTTTTCCACAGCTTCAAGTGTCTCGTGCACTTTTGCAATTTTTCCGCCATAGGCTTCGATAAACTTGATTTTGTGGTCTGTCTCCGCAGCAACTCTTGCTACAACATTCGGAACAAATACATTTTCCAAATTTCTTACATAAGGTGTAGGGGCAGATGGATGTCCTGACCCTATTCTAAGTGTGAAGCTATCTGCAACAGCAGATGAGACAAATGCAGTAGACGCTAATGCGGCTGCACTTATCAAACTTATTAGACTTTTATTCATATTTTCCTCCCAAGGTGTGTTTAAAGTCATAAAGTACTGGTCTTCTCTATTTGTTTCGAAACAATCTTAAACAAACGTTGTCAACCAGCTTGCTAATCCAGGGAAAATGACTACTAAAATCATTACGATTAACATCATGATCCAGTATGGGATTGACCCTGAAAAAATTTGATTAAGAGGTACATCGTGACCTGTACCAGATAAAACGCCTTTTACCGTGTAAACGATTAATCCAAATGGCGGTGTTAGTAAGCCAGCTTCAATGGCTAGAATACCGAAAATAGCGAATGCGTATGGGTCCATTCCGCTACTAAGTGTCATAAACAAAGGAACGGTAAGCAAAATAATTGAAATGGAGTCTAAAAGCATTCCCAATAAAAGCCATATAATCACCATCACGATAAGTCCCATCGCACCATCTAACCCTGCAGAACTCATTGCGCCAATTATTAATGAGTCGATATCTGCAAGAGATAAAAATCGGGAATACATGCCAGCAGTGATAAGCAAAATCATTATTGGTGCAGATGTTTTTCCAGCATCGATAATACATTCTACAAGCTCTTTGAATCTAAGCCCTTTGGCGATCGCAATAAACATGCCCGCAAGCGCGCCAACACCGGCTGCCTCTGTTGCTGTAAAAAAACCACCCCAAATTCCGCCAAGAACAAGCATGATTAATCCAATTATAGCGGCCCCAGAGTAAACTTGCCCTTTTGTGAGGGGGGTTACATCCCCCAATGTATCAGGTTCTGGCGCGATTGAGGGGTTCAATTTAGCGGTAATCATATTATAGGCAGCAAAGAATGCAGCAAGAACAATTCCAGGCAACACTCCAGCTACGAATAGCTTGCCGATTGAATCTTCAGTTATAATGCCCCAAACAATTAACAATACACTTGGCGGTATAAGCATGCCAAGACAGGCGCTTCCAGCAATTGAGCCTAATGCGAACGAATGCTTGTATCCTGCGGCCTTCATTTCTGGCCAAGCAATTCGTGTAAATGCAGCAGCAGATGCAATAGAAGTTCCAGTTACAGCAGCAAAAGCTGCATTTCCTGTGACAGTTGCAACTCCAAGTCTTCCAGGAACACCTTTCAAGCCTTTGTTGATAAGAGTGTAAAGGTCTGCAGCCGCGCCGCTTTTGGATAAGAAATCACCCATTAGCACAAACAAAGGTATGGTCATAAACACATGATCCCTTATAAGCTCATATGCCGCACCACCCACTTGGCTTGCTGCCAGATAGGTATCTCCAAATATGAAGTAAGTTCCTATCATTGCTGTAGCACCAAGAGCTAGTGCAATATGAACACCCAGCACTATGGCTCCAAGCATCCCTAAAAGGGTTAGAAGCATGAGGGTATCTAAATCCATCGTTTGTTCCTTTAAAAAAGTTGGTCAGCTATTTAAGAACATATTTTTCTAAAATTTTTAAAATTAGTCTTGTGCCATTGGTGTTGAGTCAGTCCCAGTAACAGCTCTAAATGCTAAATTCAAATAAATTAAAACTACGATTATAGAACAAAAAACAATTACAGTTCTGATGATATATACTGGAAATTCGATTGCTCCGATGCCTTGATATTCTCTGATTTCCCAGCCTCGCACCATATCCGTCCAACCGCCAACTGCTATACCAATAAAAAGCGCAATGCCGATCAAATAAGAAACAAAATTTATGCTTAGCCTCACTCTTTTTTTAACCAGACCGAATATCAGAGTGGTTCTTAGCATGGTTCCAGCTGCAATTGCAAAAGGCACCTGAAGGAAAACGATCGCTGGGACAGAATTCTGAACAATTTGGTCTGCGCCCAAAAACAGTCCTAAATTACGAAAAGTAACTTCAGCAAAGATTGTTAGGGCAACAAAAATCAGCCAAATAGCAGCTATCGCTTGCAGAACTTCTGTTGAACGACGTATCATGCCTTCCATATTTTTTTATCCTCTTATAATGAGCAGCTTTGATACTGCGTTATAAATAGTCGACAAATTAACTTATCACTTTTTAATAGAATATTATTCTTTTCAACAGTCAACATTAATATTAGAGTTGAATCAATCAAAATATCGATAGAATGGATCTTTTTCAGTCTGTAAAAGATTTTGCCTCGGAGGAATTTATGGCAAAACCCAAAAAAGTAATAATTACATGCGCAGTTACAGGAGCAATTCATACCCCGAGTATGTCTCCTCATTTGCCAATTACTCCAAGTGAGATAATTGATGATGCGCTAAATGCGGCAGAGGCAGGGGCTGCTGTTCTGCATCTTCATGCACGTGACCCCGAGACAGGAAGGCCTGACCAAACACCAGAAGCTTTTGGGCGTTTCTTGCCTCAGGTTAAACAGGCAACTAGCGCTGCTATTAATATAACAACTGGCGGCAGTCCATACATGCGCGTGGAAGAACGTGTTAAGCCAGCAGAACTGTTTAAGCCAGAGGTTGCCTCTTTGAATATGGGATCTATCAATTTTGGTCTTTATATGATGTTGAACAGATATACGGAATTCAAACATGATTGGGAGCCAGAATTTCTTGAAAGCACTAGAGATCTCGTTTTCAGAAATTCGTTCAAGGATATCGAATACATACTGACAACCTGCTATGAAAATAACACCAGATTCGAATTTGAATGTTACGATATCGCGCATTTATATAATCTGAAGCACTTCCTTGATAGAGGTCTTGTAAAGCCACCTTTGTTCATCCAGTCTGTTTTTGGAATTTTGGGCGGTATTGGAACTCATGCTGAAGATGTAGCGCATATGAAGAGAACAGCAGATAGACTTTTTGGCGACCAGTATGAATGGTCTGTACTTGGAGCTGGCTCTGCCCAAATGAGAATAGCTGCACAGGCTGCTTCTATGGGTGCTAATGTTCGCGTTGGTTTAGAGGATTCGCTTTGGGCGGGGCCTGGCAAACTTGCGACATCTAATGCCGAACAGGTAAAAAATGCACGACAAATTATAGAGGGTATTGGACTGGAAATAGCCAGCCCAGAAGAAGCCCGTGAGATCCTGCAATTAAAAGGCAGCGATAAAGTTAACTTTTAGCGAGAAGAAAAACTTATGAGTGAAGAGGCCAAAAGGTTCGACGTAATTTTTGAATGTGATGCGATAAACCCTGGCAGAATGAGAACGGATATGAAAGTTCGCATGCTTGAGCCAGACCCGTTTGAATGCGATCTGGCTACCGATGAAATGGGATTTCATGGAGGTGATGGTTCTGCTCCAACGCCGCTTATGTTGTTTGCCGGCGGGCTTTCAGCGTGTCTTATGACACAATTAAGGGCATTCTCGAAAAGATTAAAAGTGGATGTTGGAGAAATTAAGCTTGCAACGCGTCTGCATTGGCAAGGCTTCCAGAAGGGGCGCGAGCCCTATGTAACGGAGCCTGTAAGCTTTGAGATCGATATTGATATGGAAGGCTCTGCCTCAACTGAACAGCGAATAGAACTTATAGAGGCAGCAAAAAAAGGGTGTTTTGTTGAACAGACATTAATGCGGCCTAATCTGGTAGGACATCGGTTGAGAGTAAGTGATGAGTGGATAGAGGTTTAAGAAATGGCAGAAATCAATCTATCAGTTAACGGTAACATTATATCAGTTGATATAGACCCAGATACCCCATTAATTTATGTGTTGCGAAATGATTTGGATTACACAGGAGCAAAACTTGGATGTGCGTTAGAGCAATGTGGCGCATGTATGGTATTAGTGGATGGCGAACCTACAAATAGCTGTGTGCGGGCAGCAGCAGAGTTCGAAGGAATGCAGATAGAAACGGTCGAAGGTTTTGGGACTCCTGATAAGATGAGTGAAGTCCAACAGGTATTTGCAGAAGAGAATGTTGCACAATGTGGCTATTGCACAGCTGGCATTGTTTGCAGTGTTACAGCACTATTTCGAAAAACACGAACCCCGTCAGATGAACAAATTAAAGAAACGCTTAACCGTCACTTGTGCAGGTGTGGCTCTCATTCTCGCATTCTGGATGCTGTTGAGCGAATTCGTGCAGGAGAGAGAATATGAGCAAGCATTCAAGTCTCTCCAATAGTCCATGGGTAAGTAATTGGCTTGATTTCTCCCGCGAGGGCGAGCTTATCTTACACACCGGTAAAGTTGATATAGGCCAGCGTATAACAACAGCTCTTGCCTTAATTGCAGCAGAGGAATTAAGCATTCCGTTTGATGACATTACTGTTAGGAAAACCAGAACCGATGTCGACCCAAATGAAGGATACACAGCAGGTAGTTTCTCGATGCAGCATTCCGGTTATGCAATAAAAAAAGCAAGCGCTACAGCACGCCATATATTCACTAAGAAAGCGTCTGAGAGGCTAAATGTTGCAGAGCAAGAGCTCGAAATTAGCGATGGCCAGTTTCGTGCTACTGGAACCAACCTATCTGTTACCTATTGGGAATTAATGTCTGATGTTATGTTAGATGTTGATGTCGATGAAGAAGTCGAAACTAAAAATCCAACTGATTATTCTACTCAGAATAAACCACATATTGCCAAGGGTATGGCAGAAATTATGACTGGAAAATATCAATTTCTGCATGATCTTAAGCTAGATAATATGCTGCATGCCAGAATAGTAAGGCCGCCCCATTATCATTGTGAGTTGGAAAGTTTAGATTCAGATGTTCTGAGCCGTCTAAAGCAGGAAAATATCTATGTAGTGCAAGATGGTAGTTTCTTGGCTGTTGCCGCATTACAAGAATATCAGGTTGTAAAAGCAGCGAGGCGGCTCTCGCTCGCAGCTATTTGGAAATCTGTTAAACAATTATCAGAAGAAAATATATATTCTCAGCTTACCTCGAATAATAAAGACAGCTTTTTTGTTGAAAAAGGCTGTATCCCGTCTGCCACTAGAAAAATCCCAGACCTGGAACAGATTGATGAGGGTGAGAATAAAACGTTAAGAGCAACTTACCAAAAACCATATCATATGCATGCTTCCATTGGGCCCTCGGCTGGATGCGCTAGCTATGATGGTGATGCATTAATTGTTTGGACACATAATCAGGGTGTTTATCCACTACGTGCCGCCATTACTGAGGCGTTTGATATGGCAACAGATAAAGTTACTGTGCAATTTGTTCCAGGTTCAGGCGTATATGGGCATAATGGCGCCGATGATGCTGCATTTGATGCAGCGATAATTGCGCGGCACATTAAAGGCCAGCCTATCTTACTTAAATGGACGCGTGATGACGAGCATAGCTGGGAGCCTTATGGCTCTGCCATGCAGTGTGAAATTCAGGCAAGTATCGATAAAAACGGAAAGATTAGTTCATGGTGTCACGAAACATTTGCTGATACGTTCCTTGCACGTCCTATAACAGGAAAACAACCCGCTACCAGAATGGTGTCTACTCATTATATAGAAAATTCGCTTCCTTGGCCTATAGCCGAGCCTATGATGGTTCCTCATGGTGGTATTCATCGAAATATGGAAATGCTCTATGAAATGCCAGAACCGCGCCTTATAAAAAATAGGGTATATGATTTACCGTTACGCACATCGGCGCTACGCACATTAGGGGCGTATGGCAATGTATTCGCAAATGAATCTATGATAAATGAACTCGCTGAAAGTGCAAATCTAGACCCATTTACCTTTAGATTAAACCATCTGAAGGATGAGCGGGCTATCGCAGTAC
>JAACDT010000281.1 GCA_009936885.1 Alphaproteobacteria bacterium | reverse complement strand
GTATCTGGGAGACCGTATCTAGGGATACTGTCACAACAATCAGCAATGAAGTGCCCCCTAGATAGAATGGAATAGAATATTGGCTTATCAAAATCTCTGGCAAAATACACACAGCGGCTAGATAAGCAGCGCCAATGACAGTCAATCTTGTTAAAATAAAATCTAGATAATCTGCTGTAGGCTTGCCTGGACGAATACCAGGGATATATCCCCCATTACGACGTAGATTCTCGGCGGTATCTTCTGGATTAAACACGATAGCGGTGTAAAAGAATGCAAAAAACACGATCATCGACACATAAATGGCAAGGTAGAGCGGCTGACCGCGACCAAGCAAAGAATTCAGAGTCAAAAGCCAGTCAGGTCCGGTACCTTGCGAGCCTGATAGATTAATAATCGAAACCGGCATTAACAATAAAGAGGATGCAAATATGGGCGGGATAACACCTGCTACATTCAACTTTAGAGGAAGATGCTGAGCTTGACCACCCAACATTTTTCCGCCCTGCTGTCGTTTTGGATATTGGATTAATATTTTACGAAGCGATCGTTCGATAAACACAATAAAAGCAATGACTGCAACCACTAAAATCAAAATACCAACAATAACAATACCAGATAGAGCTCCTGTGCGGCCAAGTTCTAACATACCAATTAACGCAGAAGGAATTTCTGCGATAATACCCGCAAAGATGATAAGTGAAATACCGTTACCAACACCTCTACTGGTAACCTGTTCACCGAGCCACATTAAAAATAAGGTGCCCCCTACTAAGGTTACTACCGCTGTAATTCGGAAGAAAAAGCCAGGATCTACTACCACTCCAGTAGATGATTCCAGCGCCATCGCTATACCATATCCCTGCACCGATGCCAGAAGCACGGTTAGATAACGCGTATATTGATTTATTGTTTTACGACCAGATTCACCGTCTTTTTTTAATTGCTCTAATGTTGGAATGATAGCAGTCATAAGCTGCATAATAATAGAGGCAGTAATGTAGGGCATAATATTAAGCGCGAATATGGTCATCCTGCCAAGCGCGCCACCTGAGAACATATCAAACATTCCAAGGATACCGCTAGACTGGCGAGAAAACACATCCGCAAGAGCAACAGGATCAATACCTGGCAAAGGAATAAAAGTTCCTAGCCTGTAAATGATAAGGGCGCCGATAGTGAAAAGTAGGCGCTTTTTTAGATCATCTGCTTTCGCAAAAGCAGATAAATCAAACCCAGCTTGTGTTCCACTATTTGTTGCCATTATCTAATAATTCCATCTATCTTAAAAAATTATTCAGAAGCAGCTGATGCTGGTAAAACAACAGAACCGCCTGCTTTTTCAACAGCTAAGATAGCTGACTTTGACGCCCCTGCCACATGTATCTCTATCTTAGCTGACACATCACCATTTGCTAGAAGTCGGACACCATCTTTTGGCTTACCAACAAGACCAGCAGATTGAAGAACAGCTGTGTCGATAGGTTTTGCTGCATCAATTCTGCCATCATCAATTAATCTCTGAACATTTCCGATATTTACTTCAACATAGGTTTTTCGGAAAATATTCACAAAACCACGCTTTGGCAGACGTCTATGGATAGGCATCTGCCCGCCCTCAAAGCCCTTGATTGCAACACCAGAGCGTGCTTTTTGGCCTTTATGTCCACTTCCAGATGTCTTGCCAATACCAGAGCCCACTCCGCGACCAACACGTTTACGATTGCGTGTTGCGCCCTTGTTATCTGTTAATGTATGTAATTCCATCATATTCTCCAAAAAACGCGCTATTTTTATAGCTATGCGCCAGCCTCATCTACTTTAATGAGGTGTTTTACTTTATCAATCATACCACGAACGCTGGGGGTATCTTCTAACTCTCTTGTTCTGCCTATTTTATTTAAACCAAGACCAATTAATGTCTTTTTCTGGCTTCCCTCGCGTCCAATCGGGCTCTTAGTCTGCGTTACGATTACAGTTTGCTTTGCCATAATAATCCTCTGAAATAATCCTCTGACTTAAGAAGTCGTTTCTAATTCAGCTTTTTTGCCAAATACATCGGCTACTTTAATGCCGCGCTTAGATGCCACTGCACGAGGCGCTTGTATATATTGAAGACCTGAAAAAGTTGCTTTAATCATATTATGTGGATTAGAGGTACCAATCGACTTTGCCACAACATCTTGCACACCTAATGCTTCAAATACCGCACGCATAGGTCCACCTGCAATAATTCCTGTACCAGAGGGCGCAGAGCGGAGCAAAACATGACCAGCGCCATAGGTACCTTTAACATCATGATGCAATGTGCGACCATCACGAAGCGGGATGCGAACCATGTTACGTTTTGCATCCTCTGTGGCTTTACGAATAGCCTCAGGCACTTCTTTTGCTTTACCTGTTCCAAATCCAGCCTTACCACGACCATCACCGACAACAACAAGCGCCGCAAAACCAAATCTGCGACCGCCCTTAACTACCTTGGCAACACGGTTTATACCAACTAATTTTTCAATTAGTTCAGACTCTTCGCGTCCGTTTGAATCGGAACCCTTATCATTATTTCTTGCCATCGCCATCCACTCCTTAGAACTCTAATCCGGCTTCGCGCGCGGCATCAGCAAGAGCTTTCACCCTGCCATGAAACATGAAACCACCTCGGTCAAACACGACATCCTTAACGCCATTTTTCTGGGCACGTTCAGCTAATTGTGTTCCAACAAAACTGGCCGCATCCACATCTGCTCCTGACTTACCCAATTTACGAAAATCGGGATCTAACGTGGAAGCCGCTGCAAGTGTAATACCTCTCACATCATCTATAATCTGCGCTCTGATATGCTTAGATGAGCGGTGAACAGACAAACGCGGGCGCCCCTGCCCTGTTTTGCGAAGTACGGTTCTTGTACGCTGACGGCGGCGCTCAAACATCTGATTAGTTGTTAACATCTGCCTATTCCTTTATTTCTTCTTGCCTTCTTTACGAACAATATATTCGTCAGCATATTTAACTCCCTTGCCTTTGAATGGCTCGGGAGGACGCTTGGATCTAATTTCAGCAGCAAACAATCCTATCAGCTCTTTATCGGCGCCTGATACTGCTATTTTGGTGTTACCATCAACGCTGACTTGAAGCCCCTTTGGGATCTGCATCTCAACAGGGTGACTAAAGCCAAGGTTTAGTTGGATTTTATTACCCTGCATTGCTGCACGATAACCGACACCGTTTATCTCAAGCTTTTTGGTAAACCCATTAGACACGCCCTCTACCATATTGGCAACATGAGCTCTTGTTGTTCCCCAGTGAGAGCGGCTCTGATTATCAGATGCCTTAACTGAAAATTTTACAACTTTATCATCAATGGAAACATCAACAGATGATGGCACCTTTGTGTGAAGCTCGCCTTTTGAGCCCTTAACAGTAATCACATCAGCATCCATGGATAACGTCACGCCATCTGGTATCGCAACAGGTGCATTTCCTATTCTTGACATTCAACTCTCCTTTAAAATACCTGACATAAAACTTCGCCGCCAACATTGGCAACACGAGCTTCATTATCAGATAAAACACCATTAGGTGTTGATAAAATTGAAATACCAAGACCGTTATAAACCCGTCTTAAATCTTTTATACCAGAATAAACACGTCTTCCTGGACGCGACACACGCACGATTTCGGATATAACAGGAGAGCCTTCATGATATTTAAGCTCAATGCTAAGCTTTGAGATACCAGGACTTACTTCTGCATCACTAAAGTCACGAATAAACCCTTCGCGCTTTAATACTTCAAGAACGTTAGCGCGTAATTTCGATGATGGACTGGAAACCACAGATTTACGTGCAGATTGTCCATTACGAATTCGGGTAATCATATCTCCGAGAGGATCACTCATAGACATTTCTAATCTCTCCCTTCCCTACCAGCTAGACTTAACGATGCCTGGGATTTGCCCAAATGAGGCAAGGTCCCGTAAGGCAATACGTGACATTTTTAATTTACGGTAATAACCGCGAGGACGGCCTGTTATCTCGCATCTATTGCGAACACGGCTTGGTGAGCTGTCTCTCGGCTCTTCAGAGAGCTTGATAGAAGACGCAAACCGTTCTTCTAACGGAACCGTTTTATCCTTGATGATTGCACGCAATGCATTACGACGCGCGCCTTTAGACGCCACCATCCGTATTCTGCGCTTATTTTTTTCGATGGAACTCTTTTTAGCCATTGCAGCAATTCCTTTTTTCGAATGAATTAAGCGGTGCCAAACGGGAACTGAATACCACGTAGTAATTCACGTGCTTCATCATCCGTTTTCGCTGTTGTAACTACGATGATGTCCATACCACGAACTTCATCCACCTTGTCATATTCGATCTCTGGGAATACTATTTGCTCTTTAATACCAAGGGCATAATTTCCACTACCATCGAAACTCTTATTATTTAGACCGCGGAAATCACGTACACGCGGCAACGCGATATTCACGAGCCTATCCAGAAATTCATACATTCGCTCTTTACGCAAAGTAACCTTACAGCCAATGGCCATCCCTTCGCGCAATTTAAAAGCAGCATTTGCTTTTTTTGCTCTTGTGACAACAGGCTTCTGGCCTGCTATTGCTGTCATATCCTTGACCGCAAATTCTACCTTTTTAGAGTCTCGAACGGCCCCTCCAACACCCATATTAATGACTACTTTTTCAAGTCGTGGCACCTGCAATTCGTTATCATACCCGAATTTTTCGACAAGTGCTGGGCGAACAGCCGTCCGATAATATTCTTCCAAACGCGTTTTCATCTCAGCTTCCTTTAATTTAGCTAATAACCTTGCCAGAGGCTTTTGCTACTCTCACTTTATTTCCATCTTCTACGCTAAATCCAACACGCGTTGCTTTTCCAGAATCTGGATC
>JAACDT010000280.1 GCA_009936885.1 Alphaproteobacteria bacterium | reverse complement strand
CCGCCAAGGGCTGTTAATTTTGTAAGAATATCATCAACAACCCAGCCAGAATAAAAACCTTCCCTCCCCTTCTTGGCTATTTCACCTAGTGTCTTTGCAAGATTTGGCTGTTTATGGAGAAAACCAATTGGCAATGTTTTTCCTTTTACCAAAAACAGATCTGATAATTCTTGATCTCCTTTTATCAACTCGGATGTGTTGCTAAAATCAAAGGCAACACGTTGCGTGACCGGATATCCATCATTTGCATACCCGATAGCATATTCAAAAAGGTCTCCAAGTGGTTTACTGCCATAATCCTTATTTAAATTCACCCACGCATCTACCGCTGTTGGAACCGTTACGGAATGTGGTGATTGCTGCGGGATAGTATCAAAACCATTAGCAATGAGCCAGTCAGCAGATAATCGTTTTGGCGCACGGCCAGAGCCATTTATTGCAACTGGTGTTTTGCTATCTGCTGGCAAATATAAACAAAAGCAATCACCACCAACGCTTGTTGAGGAAGGCTCTACCACACATTGAACTGATACAGCTGCAATAGCAGCATCCATCGCATTACCCCCTTTTCTGAGCACATCTAAGGCCGCAGTGGTAGATAATGGATGCGAAGTACTAACCATCGCATTTGAAGCATATACAGGAGAGCGGCCGGGTTGCTGAAGATCACGCCCCAACTGCTTAAGATTATGCATGATATGCCCCTTTAAATGTTGCCTTGATATATTTAAATTTGATTTTTATACTCTAATTTAGGTGCTTTGATAGCTCATATGAAAGGTGCAATAACATTTTATCAGAATGTTTTTTACCAATCATCGATAAGCCTATCGGACAATTCGATACTTCTGCAACCGGCATGGTTACTTGCGGTAATCCTGTTAATCCTGAAATACAGGTCAGCGCCATCGTATTTTGTCTAAATGTCTCTAGCTCAGCAGTAGGCGTTGCTACTGATGGTGCAATAACGGGAGCCGAGGGTATCAGTAAAACACAGCCATCTTCCATAATATCATCTAGCCTCTGGCAGACAGATTTTCTGATGTTTTGAGCGTGTTTGTATTCTGTATCTGTTATCTGCTCTGCCATTTCAAATCGCTCTTTGATACCAGGACCAAGTAGCGGTTGATGGGCCTTTACCCATTTAAGGGTTGTAGATTTAACCTCATAGGCTTGAATAATTCTAAAGGCTTCACGCCATTCTAAATAAGTACCCTTATTTATTTCAATCTGATTTCCAAATGGCATTAATATACTGATTTTATCGCAAACAGAATGAAGCATTTGCTGCACATCATTTGTTGCTTGAGCAAATGTATCTGATGCCAAATGAAAGGTACAATCTGATATATCGCAGGCTTGATCTGGTAGCAGAACATCACCGATTATCTTCAATAATTCAGCATTACGGGCAAACCATCCAGCTGTATCAAATGAAGGCGCCATCGCTGTTGCACCTGTTAAATCGATCTCACCATGGGAAGGTCTAATACCATATAATCCGCAAAAAGCAGCAGGTACTCTCACCGAGCCACCTGTATCACTGCCAATTGAGAAATCACACAAAGAAGCAGCAACGCTAGCAGCAGATCCAGACGAAGATCCTCCTGCCATTCTACCACGTGCCCGAACATTTACAGGAGAACCATAATGCGCATTAATCCCAGTAAGGCTGTAGAAAAACTCATCGCAAACGGTCATGCCTGTTAAACAAGCACCACTATTCAGAAGTTTTTGGACAAGCGGCGCGGTTTTTGTTGCTGCTTTGGTTTGCGCAAGAAAATCAGGGCTACCATTGCCTGTTTTATGCCCCGCTACCGCAAATAAATCCTTTACCATAAAATCAAGCCCTTTGAGTGGGCCTGTGTCAGCCCCTTCTACCGGGCCTAGTAAATCATGAGGAACATTCGCACCAATTTGATCTTTATCATACATCTTCATGCTCATTTCTTGGAGGTGGTAGGCCTATTCATTATTGAAATTATCAAGCATACAACGCTCATGCTTATACAGAAGAGGGTTTGTCAACTTGCGCACTATACCAGTCAAGTATCTGCTCTCCATCCCAACATACCACACCAGGTTTTTGCATCATGGTCTCAAACGCCTCTTTCACATAGCGAATTCGGTGAGGAGAACCAGAGAGATAGGGATGCATTGCAACAGAAATAATCTTTGGTCTGTCCTCACTCTCGGCATAAAGCGTATCAAAATAATCAATAGTTCTATCTCTGTAAGTGTGTGATTCATGATGCTGAATTGCCATCATAACAATATCATGCAGCTCATAATTATAGGGCAAAGCTGCAATTGGGTTTGTTTTTGTCTTAACCCAAACAGGTTCATCATCAAGCACCCAATCACCAATATATTCCACGCCATTCTCAGCTAGATAATCCATCGTATCATATGTCTGTGTGAGGCCAGGGCCAAACCAACCGCGTGGATTTTTCCCGCAGAATTTCTGAATAATCTCCATTGTTTTTTTAATGCTTGCACTCTCATCATCAAGCTTATGCATTGGTATTTGCTCATAGGCATGCGCGTTGAATTCCCATCCAGCTTCAAGACATGCTTCTGCAACACGCGGATATTCAAGACAAGTGCGTGCATTCAAGGTAACGGTTGGTCTGATACCTAGAGCATCCAACATGTTTTTTATACGCCAAAAGCCAACCCGCATACCATATTCATGCCAGCTCCAATTCGGAAAATCAGGAAGCATAGGAGCGCCTTGAGGCGGGGTGATAATCATTCGTGCCATTGGCCTTGATATATCCCATACCTCCAGCGCCAGAATAGGCCAAATCACAACACGTGCATTATCAGGCAAGCTCAACGGAGCTCTGTCAATAATCGCGGAGTAAGGCAATCTCTGATTAGGATGAATGGGGTTCATGAACGTACTCCTTTAAATTTCACAATAATTTTTTCCAGAACTTTTTCTAGCTTTCCCTATAATTGTTAAGCAGACCACATTTTTTATTGCTAATAAAGTAGAGGCTTTATATTTTTTTTATCAATCTGTACTTTATACACAACACATTAAAGAAAATGCCTATTTTACTTAATTAGATGCCGCATTCCATAAATCGCATAATTTCTCGAATTTCTGAGACATCTAATGGATTGCTTGGCTATCATCAATCTTCTCACTCATCCAACTCTTCGACAATTCTGCAAAAATGGTTCTGCCCACAGCAAATCCACTAACAAAAGACTGTTGAGCTGCCTAAAAATGAGTCATCTGTCATACCAAAAAAGAGTTTTATACCAGAAAAATATTTTCAAAAAATCTCAAATGTTTTATTTCTATATATCAAGGAAATCTGATTTAATGATTAACAACCCATAGACTTTCCCCCTTTAAATATAATAAGTTTCCGCCAGATTTTGAGATTTTTAGGGAAATTGAAATGAAGTTAGAACTTGTAGAAATTGAGACGGACACACTACCGTTAGATGGACTTTTATATTACCCAGAGGGAAAACCAACCCTCGGTTCCGTGATGATTTTTCACGGAAATACAATGAATTTTTATACGGGTGCACCGCGTTTCTTGCCGCCTATTTTATGTGAACTGGGATATGCTTGTTTAAGTTTTAACCGAAGAGGGCACGACATATTAAGCATACGCGATTCAAGAATTGCCGTTGGCGCAGCCTTGCAAACCACCGCCGAAGGCATTGCAGATAATCAGTATGCAGCGCGCTGGATGTCATACAAAGGATTCAACAACCCGATATTAATAGGTCACAGTAATGGCGGGTTTCTTGCCGTACAACATGCTGCTGCAAATCCTGATACACCTGCATTAATATTATTATCAGCTCATGGAGGGGGGAAAGTAGCTGAAAAGCTGGCTGCCCGAACGGGTTTATTGGGGGCTAGCAAAACTGATGAGCTCCGCGAACGGGCAACACAAATGATTGCAGAAGGCAAAGGAAATGAGCTAATAATTCTTCCTGGCTGGTGGTATGTGACAACAGCAAATAGCTATATTGATAGACTTACGACAATGCCCAATACTGTTGAAACAGCTCCTAAAATCACCTGCCCATCTTTGTTTATCAGAGGAGATTTAGAGATCCCTGAGGCCTATCCTGCTGAAGATTTTGCAGCAGCAAGT
>JAACDT010000279.1 GCA_009936885.1 Alphaproteobacteria bacterium | reverse complement strand
CAAGTCGTAAATTTTCCTACAAGAATGCTGCAGAGTGACGAAGTCGCTCTGCAGCCTTATATTTTTTAGAAAATAGCAAATATGTTTCAAACAAAATTTTCGCGTGACTTATGCCACTATGCTGCTCTAGTAAGCGCTCTTTTCGCGTCTGCTTTTATTTTAAATAATTTTCTTACTTATATTTTCGCGCTCCCCGGTCTTTTTGGAACGTTGAACACTATTGGATTTACCTTTGATACTGCCGAAGAGTCCTATAATGGTTTTGCCATAATGATAGGAGTTCTACAGTCGCTTATGTATGTGGCTGCTATCGTTTACCCATATTTTATTCTCCGCAGCACCGGAAGCGCACCGCGCTCTAGTGCTCTTATGAACAATGCCTCCATTCTAATAGTATCAGCAGCATTTTGGTCTGTGATGTTTGTTGGAATTATTGATGCAGCGATTTCTTTCGTCCGTATCGAAAACATGTTGCCTTCCATCGTTGGAGAGGAGTTGGCGCTATCACTTGGAAAGCCAGCATTCCGTGGCGTTTATGTTCATCTCCCACTGATTGTGTTGGGAACGATGATTGCGGTAAAGCGTCGAGGGTTTGACTTCATCTGGCTTGCTAGCCTTATTGTATTTGGAGAATTGATAATCGTGATAACCAGATTTATCTTCTCCTATGAGCAAGCATTTATGGGTGACCTTGTTCGTTTCTGGTACGCTGCATTATTTTTATTTGCCAGCGCTTACACTCTCGTTCACGACGGTCATGTTCGTGTGGATGTAATATACGCATCATTCTCTGACCGTGCCAAAGCCTACACCAATATCCTAGGTTCTCTGATTTTAGGTCTTCCACTTTGTTGGGTTGTTATATCTCGTGGACTATGGGGACCATCCTCTCCGTTTAATATCGCTATCCTCAACTTTGAAGTAACGCAACAAGGTTTTGGTATGTATGTGAAATATCTAATGTCAGGTTTTCTTATAATATTTGCAATTTCAATGCTGTTTCAGTTTGCTAGTGTAATCATCAAAGAATTGAACACACTGGAAGATAATTCAGAGCCTAACCAGGCGGTATAGTTTTAAGAAAAGGGTGAGTAAATCATGGAAGTCTATTTTCTGATTCTTCTGTTCATCTTAATGATGGCAGCTCTGGGTCTCGGGTTTCCGGTTGCATTTGCACTCCCCGGCTCAGCCATTCTGACCATTGGGCTTGCTGCGGCCGCCGGTTTAATATTTTTTGGTGACGCCAAAGTCTTTTTTGCGCAAGACGGTCCAATTGTATGGCTGTCCGCTGGAGTTATGAATTTTAGAGCTATTTATTATGACTTTGAACGAGACACTTTAATCGCCATCCCACTATTCATTTTTATGGGTATTATGCTGCAGCGCTCGCGAATTGCTGAAGATCTTCTTCTTACAATGGCAGGCCTCTTTGGTCCTGTGCCAGGCGGTCTTGGAATATCTGTTGTTTTTGTGGGCGCCCTTCTCGCTGCAACGACTGGCATTGTTGGTGCAACAGTAGTGGCTATGGGGCTTATTTCTCTGCCATCGATGATGCGTAATAACTATTCGCCATCGCTCGCTTCTGGAACAATTTGTGCCTCTGGCACGTTAGGACAAATCATTCCACCATCAATTGTCCTTATCATTCTAGCTGACCAGCTTGGCTCAGCCTCTGACCAGGCATCTGCAATGCGCCAGTCTTTATTTAAACAAGCCACTGGTGAGTTTAGCATGCCGTCTGCCTTTGACGTTACATCTACATCTGCTGGTGACATGTTCCTTGGCGCATTTCTGCCAGGTATGGTTCTCGTATGTGTCTATTTCGCATATATTCTAATTACTGCTCTTATCCGTCCCAGTATGGCGCCGGCTGTTCCTAATCCTTTAGGCTTTACGCGCGAATTTTGGGGCAAAGTTATGTTCTCACTAGTGCCGCCTTTAGTGTTAATTTTTTTGGTTCTAGGGTCAATTGTGATGGGCATCGCAACGGTGAATCAAGCTGGTGCGATTGGAGCTATCGGTGCTACAATTATGGCTGGCTACAAGCTCTATGAGGACAAAAAAGGCTCACTTTATCCGGCTGGTATTGCATTAGCTGCGGTTTTAGCGATTTATATTTTACAGTCGACCTATGATCTGAACGTTAAAAACCTTGGCGTAACACAAAATCATGGTCCTGTATTGGTAGCAGTCATTGCGTCTTTTGTACTTGTCGGCGCTATAGTATGGTCAGTTTGGAGAACTTATAAAACTGACAACACTCTCAATGAAGTGATGGCTGAAACGGCTAAAACAACATCTATGGTCTTCATAATTCTCCTTGGTGCCGCAATGCTTACTGCAGCGTTCCGTGGCTTTGGTGGTGAAGAGTATGTAAAAGACTTCCTCCAGGGACTGCCTGGCGGTTTCTGGTCACAATTTATTGTTGTGATGGCTGTTATTTTTGTTCTTGGCTTTTTCCTCGACTTTATCGAAATCGCCGTAGTTGTTGTTCCAATCGTGGCTCCTATCCTACTAGCGGACCCTAGTGCCAATATTACAGCTGTTTGGCTAGGTGTTATGATAGGTGTTAATATTCAGACCAGCTTTCTTACTCCTCCCTTTGGCTTTGCCTTATTTTATTTGAGAGGCGTTGCATCCAAAGCCATATCTACTATCGCAATATATCGTGGGGTTGTTCCTTTTATTATCCTGCAACTTATTGCCCTTGCGATTGTGGGAACCTTTCCACCACTAGTGAACTATCTACCTAATCGTTTCTATTTATCATCGTTTAATGCGCCTCCGCCAATGAACCCTCGCTTGGAAATGTGTGTTGAGGAATATCTGGCTGAAACCTTTACAACAAATAGTTCTGAAGTCTCAGCAACGATAGACCGTCTCGTCGCTACTGACACAAATGCACTACCTAGTAAACTTGCAAAATCTTTAGATGATGCCGGCAAGACTGCCGAGACTGTCCTTCCTCTTTTGGCCGAGATTAAATTAGCTCAAGCTAAACTTGATGAAGCAACTTTTGATTATAAAGATTTACACACTTCAGTGCGCGAAATAGAACGTGATATTCGAAAACGCCAAGGCGCTTTAAAACGCCTCAAGTCTGAACGGCAGTCAACCGATGATACTGAAAAACATGCCCATATTGATGAAGAAATAAATATTTTGGGTTCTGAGATTACAACTCTCGAATCTAAAATCCCTTCAGAATGGAATAACATCTCTGATGAATTTCAAACGCACCTAAAGACGCTCTCTAAACTTCAACGTAAATATCGTCGTGCTATGGATGATAGTTATGAGGGTGTAGCAAATGTTGTTGCTGTCATTTCTGCTGGAGATCAGCTAGAAGTATTTAAGCCAGAGTTACTGGCTGTCATTTCTGCTGTGACATCTATCAAAAGTACAGAAGCTGCTGTTCTGATAAAAGAGACTTCAGCTGGGCTGAATAAAATTCCGGGCTCAGATGCTGTGAAATCTCTGATGTCTAAAAGCCGTCGTGCTTACAAAAAGAACGAGACAGACAAGGGTCTAGCATTGCTTGAAAAAGCTGCTTTTCAGCTCGACAGTGAATTGCTCTGGCGCAAGGCTGCATTACCTGATGTAGTTCCTACTTTAATGGCCTTTCAAGATGAATCAAAACACCACATTGGCCTGAGATCTCAAGACAGATTACCGAAATTCCTTGTCCCACGTATCTCGAACTGTAAAGCGGCACACACAGATATCTCACTCCAGTTCTAATCGATCATGATACCTGCAGCTGACTTTTCACTTAGTAAGAAAAAAACTGAGCAGGTTCATAAAGATACATTCCTTGAAGAGATTGTGCCCACCATCCTTGAGAAACGAGCTGTAATGGCT
>JAACDT010000058.1 GCA_009936885.1 Alphaproteobacteria bacterium | reverse complement strand
GTGCCTATTGGTTTTACATTGATTATTTATCGGCTTGTACAATCTATTCTAAGAGATTTTCATCATCTTCGAAATCGTATGCCAGTTGTTACTGGCAAAAAGATGTTTGATTAGGAAGAGGTAGCGATGCTCTGGAATAATTCACAATTGCAAACAGTTACGCTTGGATGGGACTTTTATACTCCTGTTTTCTTATTTGTTTTACTTTGCGCTATGGCTGTCCCCATTTGGGCGGCAATTGGTGTTGCGGCTGTAACAATGCTAATTATGTCTGGAGACTTGCCGTTATCGCTCGTTGGAGAAGCGCTTTTTAGCGGCGTGGACGCATTCGCGTTAACAGCTGTTCCACTTTTTATTCTTACAGGGGATGTGCTTGTACGAACTGGCCTAAGCCGAAAATTTTTGGATGTAGCTGAGGCATTAACATGTTTTGCACGAGGTGGGTTTGGCTCTGCCACAGTAATTGTGTGCGGAATGTTTTCAGCTATTTCAGGTTCTGATGCCGCTGGTGCAGCAGCTGTTGGACGAATGACGATTAATAGGCTCGTGGAAAGTGGTTATCCGCGACCTTATGCTTGTGCACTTGTTGCAGCTGGAGCTTGCACGGGAATTCTTATACCCCCATCAATAGCCTATATCATCATTGTTTTAATCTTAGGTATATCTGCTTCAACGCTTTTTCTAGCTGCGCTTATAGCAGGGTTTGCTATCCTTATTTCGATATTGCTGAACAATATAGTTATGAACACGATTTACAAATATGAAGGCGGAGGTAATTTTAGCTTTCAAGAATGGGCTGCTAGATTAGGGCGGACATTAACTTCAGGTTGGTATGCATTCTTAGTTCCCGGTATTATTTTCTATGGCATATTCTCAGGCTGGTTAACCCCTACGGAAGCAGGCGCAACAGCAGTAGTCATAACTATTATTATTGGTTTTATTATAGGCACATTGAAATGGTCAGACTTTCCACCCATGCTTGTTAGTTCAGCAAAAGTAAATGGGGTCATTTTACCAATTATTGCTTTTTCTAAACCTCTTGCAGAAGCACTTGCCATCATGGGAGTTCCTCAAGGATTTGTATTTGCTGTAACCTCTCTTACAAATGAGCCGGCTTTAATTATTTTGCTTATGATTGCCATTTTAATCGCAGCTGGTTGTGTGATGGAAACAACGCCAAACATTGTTATTCTTGCGCCTATTCTTATGCCTCTCGCCATTGAGATAGGCATGCATGAAATTCAGTTTTGTGTAATGATGATTACTGCACTTGGTGTTGGATTTATCACGCCTCCACTTGGTTTGAATTTATTTGTCGTATCCGGACTTACCGGGGAGGGAATACTCAAAATTGCCGCTCGTGCTGTCCCGTTCGTTTTCTTCATGTTGCTTGTTGTACTTTTGATAGCTTACCTGCCTTCACTGTCACTGACAATGCTTCCCGATAATCTTAAATAGTAGGAGTAAAAATGTCCGTTACCTATCTCAAAAAAGCACTTAAAACCTCGACAAGTGATGCCTCTGATATTTCTAATATTGTTAAGGATATCTTGAATGAGATTGAAGAGAATGGTGAAGATGCTGCTCTCAGATATGCAGCTAAATTTGACAAGTATAATGGAAATATAGCACTAACTGAGTTGGAAATAGATGCTGCTTGTGCTTCTGTTCCTGAAATATTAAAACGTGATATAGAATTTGCTCATGCAAATGTGCAAAAATTCGCACAAGTACAAAAATCAACCATGAAAGACATTAATTGTGAAGTCGTGACTGGCCTAATCGCTGGACAGAAATGCATACCTGTGAATGCGGCAGGATGTTACGTGCCTGGGGGTCGGTATTCTCATATTGCATCTGCTATAATGACTGTTACCACCGCAAAAGTTGCGGGCTGCTCAAATATTGCGGTGTGCTCTCCGCCACGCCCGCAGGTGGGCATTGCACCTGCGATAATATATGCAGCCCACATTTGTGGAGCAGACCAGATTTTAGCACTAGGAGGTGTACAAGGAGTCGCTGCAATGGCATTTGGTTTATTTGGACTTCCCAAAGCAAATATTCTGGTCGGTCCTGGTAACCAATTTGTGGCAGAAGCGAAACGCATACTATTTGGACGTGTGGGTATTGATATGTTTGCAGGACCGACAGACAGTTTGATTTTAGCAGATGCCACAGCAGATGCGCAAATTGTTGCCGCAGACCTTGTTGGTCAAGCTGAGCATGGTTACAATTCCCCAGTTTGGTTAGTAACTGATGATAGGGCGCTGGCAGAAACTGTAATGAAGTTGGTACCCGAGCAGATCTCAACACTTCCAAAACTTAATAAAGATAGTGCCTCTAGCGCCTGGAATGATTATGCCGAGGTGATCTTATGTGGCAATCGTGAAGAGATGGTAAAGGTTTCAGATGATTACGCACCTGAGCATCTAACTATTCAGGCTGCAGACTTAGATTGGTGGCTTGACAATCTTTCTAGTTACGGCTCACTTTTTCTAGGAGAGGAAACAACCGTTGCATTTGGAGACAAGGCTTCTGGCACCAATCATGTGCTACCTACTTCAAGTGCTGCAAAATACACAGGAGGGCTTTCTGTGCATAAATTTATGAAGATAGTCACATGGCAGCGTGCAACCCGCGAAGGAACTAAACCTATTGCTGAAGCAACGGCGCGTATTTCGCGATTGGAGGGTATGGAAGCTCATGCGAGAACAGCGGATATTCGCCTCAAGAAATATTTTCCAGATGAGACATTTAATTTGAGTGTTAATGATTAGCATATGGTCTCGCATCAATCTATTTTTGATTTAACAGGTAAAGTTGCATGTGTAACCGGAGCTAGTGCTGGGATTGGTTATCACGTGGCAAGCGTTTTGGTTGGTTATGGGGTAAAGGTAGTTGGAGTTGCACGAAGAGAGAAATCATTGTATCAAATTTCAGAAAATCTTGGTGAAAATTTCTCTTATGTGGCTGCAGATTTATTAGAAAAAGGCACACTTTATGATGTCTGCAGTTCTGTAGGGAATATTTTTGGCAGTCCAGATATTTTAGTCAACGCAGCGGGTATAAACGCAAGAGAGCCTGCAAGCGAAGTGACCAGTGAAGGATGGGAGATAACTATAAATCTTAATCTCTCTTCACCGTTTTTTATAGCACAGGCTTTTTCTGCTGGAATGATCCAAAAAGGTTGGGGGAGAGTGGTCAATTTTGCGTCACTGCAGAGTTTTCGGGCGTTCAAAGGAGGTATAGCTTATGGCGCAAGTAAAGGCGGCGTTGCTCAAATGACGCGCGCAATGGCAGAAGCCTGGTCGTCTAAGGGCGTAAATGTAAATGCAATCGGACCTGGTTTTTTTAAAACAGAACTAACTGAAGCTGTTTTCCAAGATGGTGAACAAGTGAGCCGAAATGCAGCACAGACCTGTATCGGCCGAAATGGCGAAATGAATGACCTTGATGGCCCAATTTTATTCTTATGCTCTGATGCATC
>JAACDT010000057.1 GCA_009936885.1 Alphaproteobacteria bacterium | reverse complement strand
TCCACAACTTAATCTGAGAATAAGTCTGGGTTTTTTTCATCAAATTTAGAGGCAGCCTTTACAATGTCCTGAAGCCCCCCATAATTCACCGCAATTGTTAGAGTCATGGAACTATTATGTTCAGTTTGTGTTTCTGCATTTGTGAAAAGCGATTGCAAATCCTCTGGAAATGGGGTGACATCCCCAATAATTCTTAATTTGATATTTTCTGACATCAAATTTGTCATTTCCTGTTTCAAATAGCGCCTCATTAATCCAAAAAGTGCGTTAACCTCTGCTTTGGAACGCCGCCAATTTTCGGCCGAAAAGGCAAATACGGTAAGAAACGGAATTTTAAGTCTAGCCACTTCACGGCCAATTTCGGAGAGCGCTTGCGCGCCTTTATTATGACCAGATACAATGGCAAGCGCATTTTCGTGCGCCCAGCGTCTATTTCCATCCATTATGATAGCTAAATGCTGCATATCCGAAAAAAAAGTCCTAATTAAGTAAATGTCAAATTTGTGTTATGTCGGTTTCTTTCTTCGTCAGCATCTCATCGATTTTGCCAACGAAACCGTCAGTTACTTTTTGAACATCTGATTCATAATTATGGCGCTCATCTTCAGAAATCGCACCTGCTTTTTCATCTTTACGAATTATCTCAATCGCATCACGCCTTACATTACGAACAGATACCCGCGCTGCCTCGGCATATCGGCTGGCTACTTTTACCATATCCTTGCGCCTATCCTCTGATAATACAGGAACAGGAACACGGATTACCGCCCCTTCTACCTGAGGGTTAAGACCAAGATCTGATTCGCGGATTGCTTTTTCAACGGAGCTTACAAGAGTTGCATCCCATACTGAAACCGACAATAAACGAGATTCAGGAGCCGAAACATTACTCAACTGACTAAGAGGCATTTTAGACCCGTAGGCGTCTACACTAACCGGATCTAACATTGCAACTGACGCTCTACCGGCGCGCAAGCCAGAAAATTCTGTACTTAGGTTTGATAAGGCACCTTCCATCCGGCGCTTAACATCTTCCATATCTAATTCAGCCATTTTGATTCCTCTCCCTCACTCATCATCTGAAACAAGTGTGAACGCATCTTGATGCCTTAACGCTTTATCAAACCCACCAGTTTGTGTCACGGAAAACACCAAGATGGGTATGTTATTTTCACGCGCTAGCGAGATTGCAGTCGCATCCATAACTTTCAAGTCCTTTGATAGAACTTCAAGATAACTTAATCTATCATATCGAAAAGCGTCTGGATCTTTTTCAGGGTCTGCGGAATATACACCATCCACGCGGGTTCCCTTCATTAAGACGTTACAATTCATTTCAGATGCGCGCAACGCAGCTGCTGTATCTGTTGTAAAAAATGGGTTTCCAGTGCCCGCCGCAAATATAACCACGCGCCCCTTTTCCATATGACGCATTGCCCGCCTTCTGATATAGGGCTCACAAACAGCACTTATGGGTAATGCAGATTGAACACGTGTTTGAATATGTAACTGTTCCAGAGCATTTTGCATAGCAAGCGCATTCATCACGGTAGCCAGCATACCCATATAATCGCCAGTAGCGCGTTCCATTCCAGCTGCCGAAGCGGAAATACCCCTAAAAATATTTCCGCCCCCAATAACGAGACAAACTTCAATACCTTGGGATACTACATCACTGATTTCGCCAGCAACCCTGCTTACCATAGCAGTATCGATGCCATACTCCTCACTGCCCATCAAGTATTCCCCTGATATCTTTAACAACACACGTTTATACTTGAATTCCGACATTGAGCGTATCAAACCATATGTTAAATCACGAGTTTACTTATTTAATTGGGCGGCAACCTCTGCTGCAAAATCAGTTTCTTCTTTTTCAACACCATCACCAAGAACAAATAAGCTAAATTCTTTTAAAATAATATCACTTCCGCAATCACTTGCCACCTTCTTTATAACGTCAGCAACTTTGCTTTCGCCGTCAATAACAAATGTCTGTTCTAATAATACCACTTCTTGATAGTATTTACGAAGCCTACCCTCTACCATCTTTTCTGCTATTTCCTGTGGCTTGCCAGATTCTTTAGCCTGTTCAATAAGAACATCACGCTCTCGCTGAATCATGGCTGGGTCTAGTGATTCTACTGAAAGAGATGCTGGTTTTGTAGCAGCTACATGCATTGCAATCTGTTTTCCAAGACTATCTAGCGTCTGTGCATCTGCCTCAGATTCGAGTGCAACCAAAACCCCAATACGACCCATTCCATCCGCAGTTGCGTTATGGATGTAGGAGACAACACTGCCCTTATCTACTTTTATATTCTTCATTCGGCGCAGCATCATATTCTCACCAATAGTCGCGATATTATGAGTGATTTCTTCTGCAACCGTTCTTTGAGTATTCGGGTATGCAAGATCATAAAGGGTTTCAATGTCAGCGGCATCATTCGCAAGCTTTGCCAAATTCAGAGCAAGAGACTGAAAATCGTCATTTCTGGAAACAAAATCTGTTTCAGCATTTAATTCAATCATCGCAGCAGAAGTGCCTGCTACATAGATTGCAACAAGACCTTCCGAGGCTACTCGACCCGATTGTTTTGCAGCTGTTGCAAGTCCCTTGGTTCTAAGCCAGTCAATCGCTGCATCGATATCCCCATTGGTTTCTTCCAAAGCCTTTTTACAATCCATCATTCCAGCACCTGATGTCTCACGCAGTTGCTTAACTAGTGCAGCAGTAACAGCCATTTTTAATATCCTTCATTCATCTTATATTTAAGAAATATCTATGCTGTATTCTAGCTTAGACAATTCGATTTGTTTATATAATGTTTACAATTATCATTTATTTTTTGCAGAAGCAGCCTCATCACTAGCAGGCTTTGATGCATCTGTAGTTTGTGTGTTATCAAGTTGAGTTTCTGTAGCAGGCGCATCTGTGTCCGTGCTAACTGGTATATCCTGTTGCGGTATCTCTTCTGCTAATTGCTCAGCTGGAGCCTGAGTAGCGGCGCCAATATCATGTCCACTTGCAACCATTTCTTGCTGCAATCCATCTAAAATCGAATCTCGAGCAAGCTCACAATATAAGGATATCGCACGCATGGCATCATCATTACCAGGTATTGGAAAATCTATTCCTAATGGACTGGCGTTACTATCAACCACGGCTACAACTGGGATGCCAAGCTTATTGGCTTCTGCAACGGCAATATCTTCCTTGTTAGTATCAAGAATAAACAACATATCAGGCAAACCGCCCATGTCTTTAATGCCGCCTAAAGTTAATTCAAGCTTATCACGCTCACGCGTTAGCTGTAGCACTTCCTTTTTAGTAAGCTGCTGGATTTCCTCACTCTCAAGTTGTTTTTCCAGCTCACGCAAACGGCGAATAGACTTGGTTACTGTCTCCCAGTTAGTAAGCATTCCTCCAAGCCAGCGGTGGTTAACGAAATACTGACCACATTCTCGCGCAGTTTCTGCAATTTTTTCTGATGCCACTCTTTTCGTGCCAACAAATAATACCCTGCCCCCTTTGGCGGTTGTATCTCTCAGCGCCTTAATCGCTTGATGCAATAGCGGGACAGTTTGTTGTAAATCTAAAATATGAACATTATTACGCTCGCCAAAAATAAACGGGCCCATTCTTGGATCCCATCTGCGAGTATGATGTCCGAAATGCACGCCAGCCTCAAGCAGTTGACGCATTGTAAAAGT
>JAACDT010000278.1 GCA_009936885.1 Alphaproteobacteria bacterium | reverse complement strand
ATGTCAATCGCTTTAGAATGGTTTTAAAGTAATCCTTTATCACCTTATAAAAAATATTAAGAAAAAAAGTAATTAGACGGTTAAGGCAGAAAGCCAATCGCTAAATTTGCGGTTTAAGACGAATTGTTAGTTCCATTGATAAAGCCTCAAACCCATCAGGAAGTGACGGCAACCCTGCAATAGAAACAGCTTCTTCTTTGATATCAGTAAGTTCCCCTGTATCCACATTCAGAAAATGATGGTGATAAGATAAGTTAGTATCAAACATAATCACATCATTTACCGCATTTACTTTTTTCAGTAGCCCTGCTTTGTGAAACTGGTGAAGACAATTATAGATAGTCGCTAGGGCCATTTTTTGCCCTAATTCTCGTATTTGGAGTTGCAACCTATCTGCGCTTACATGCTGGTGTTTGCCCGTAAATAATAAACGTCCAACAAATATCCGCTGCTTTGTTGGTCGCAATCCAGCATCTTTCAACACCTCAATGATTTTCGCGTCACTCAACATAAGCCCAACAATATTATTTACACCTCCCAAACTTGATTTGAAGAATTAAGATTGTCAAGATATTTGATTATATGCATAAAAGCGTTTGCTAATTCTTCTCTGTTTGTAGGCCAGCTTTATTCACCCTATATGAATGTTGCAGATAAAAGCCAGATAAAAAATTTGCATGTTTTATGACGATGTTTGTTTTATTACTGTTTGTCTTTTTACTGTCTGTCTTATTACTGGGGGTATTAAAATAGACGCCGTTATGGTACGTTCTTTAATCTAATCCAAACGCAAGCAGACTCTATGAATCCTATTATTTCATTTTTAAAGCAACGTCGCTCTGTTATGATCCGCAACTTAAACCCGCTCCCACTGCCAGAGAGTGACCTATCTTTGATACTTGAATGTGGAACAAGAGTTCCGGATCATGGCATGTTAACGCCATGGCAGATTATTGTCATATCAGGCGAGCAACGCTGGCAACTTGGCAAGTCTTGTTTGCGAGATGAATTTTCGCGTATAAATCCAGATGCAACAGAAGCTATGCTAGAGTTTGAAGAAGGCAGGTTTGCAAAAGCCTCTGCTGTTTTGTGCGTGGTCTCAAAACCTGTTATTCATCCAAAGATTCCTCGGTGGGAAATGCATTTATCTGCTGGTGCAGTTTGTCAGAATTTACTCACAGCCGCACTTGCCCTTGGATATGGCGCGCAGTGGGTAACGCATTGGTATTCTTACAATGATAAGATGATAACAACGCTTGGCGGGAATCCTGATACTGACAAAATTGCAGGTTTCATTTATATTGGCGCAAAAATCAAACAACCAAACGAGCGAAATCGCCCTGATATATCTCAAATCGCATTGAGATATGGACAAGATATTAAGGAAGGCCAAAGATTAAAATGAGTATATTTCTTCATCAACATGACCTACCAAGCTATATTAGCTTTGGCAAATCGGTTGCGATTGATACAGAAACAAGGGGATTAAAACTAACAAGAGATAGGCTTTGTCTCGTTCAATTATCTGATGGCAATGGAGAGGCGCATCTGGTGCAAATCTCTGCAGAAAAGCATAAAAGCCCTTACCTAGAAGCATTACTGCAGGACAAGACTGTGGAAAAGCTATTTCATTTTGCCAGATTTGATTTAGCAGTTTTAACCCGCGATGTCTGCGAAGTCTCAGGACCTATTTATTGCACAAAAATTGCATCAAAATTATCTAGAACCTATACAGACAGGCACGGATTAAAAGATTTATGTTCTGAATTGCTATCGGTTGAATTGTCAAAACAACAACAATCATCTGACTGGGGCGCTGAGATACTAAGCGAAGCTCAGAAAAAATATGCTGCTAGTGATGTGTTATATTTGCATAGATTAAAAGCCAAATTGAATGAGCAACTCAAAAAAGAGGGCCGATTGGATTTAGCACATCATTGCTTTGATTTTCTAACGCATCGAGTAACCTTGGATTTGGGCGGGTTTGAAGATTTAGATATTTTTCATCACTAGGTTTATTTAGGGTTTTAGATAACGCTGTAAAATAAGCCACAAAAGCAATGATGAGTATCAGTCGAAGATGCCAGAATTAGGTAGAAAAAATACAAATGACACAAGAAAATAGTTACTCTGATGACAATGTCAGCACTTCTGGAAATACCAGAGCTTTTGCAAGAAATTTAGCAAGCCTCTCCAAAACAAAGGCAGAAAGCAGTTCCAGAAAGCCCGGATTAAAGCGCTCAAATCTGTTGTTAATTCCCTCTATTTTTATAAGCTTAGGTGTTGTCTGGTGGCTAAATTTCGCAGATAAGACCGGAAATATTGAAGTAAGCATTGAACAGGTATCACAAAGTCAAGCTGGCAACACCAAAATGACTGGCGCTCGATTTTCAGGAAGAACAGATGATGGTGGAAATTTTGAAATAACAGCCGAGCAGGCGGTAGATAATATGCCAAAGCAAGGGCTTATTCATCTCTTGAAACCAGATGGCACGATTTGGACTAAAAATGGAAGCATTATAAAAATAAACTCACTCGAAGCGATTTTAGATCAATCCAAGGAAACAACTCTATTTCAAGGAACTGTTGAGATAAACCAAACCAAGCCAAAGGTTAATATTAACACCTCTGAATTATTAGTAGATTTGGTGAATAAAATTTATCATAGTAATCAGCCCGTTATTGTTGTGACTGAAAATATGAAAATTAAAGGCGAAGATATGAGTATTAATCAAGAAAGCGGAACTATTTATTTTGGCGGTTATGCTAATCTTGTTATTATGGAAAACCAGCAGCCAAAACATGTCAGTAATCAAGAATAAGGGTGCCTGCAATGAATGGAACATTAAGACAGATATTCAACCATAAAACATATATTCT
>JAACDT010000277.1 GCA_009936885.1 Alphaproteobacteria bacterium | reverse complement strand
GTCTTTTGTGGCATATAGAACATCTAAAAATTTGCGAATTTGGACATATTTTTGGTGTACTCTATAGGCTCTGGATAAGTCAGCTTTGGCTTTTGCGAAACCATTATCAACAAGCAAGGCAAGAGCAGCACACTTCCCTGAAATCTTGGCCGCATCAGCCCCTAGAATTTTAATACCATCTCCTGCCACAAAAATATTGTTTAAACTAGTTCGACCAAATTTATCTGTGCGTGGCTCAAAACATTGATTTTCTTGGTTCCAATCATGTTTAAGTCTGAGTGCTTGCGTTATCTGAATATTGGGATGTACGCCAGCATGTAATAGCACTGTTTCAGCTTCAATCTGGCTCTTGGTCCCTGCTTTACTAAATTCTATAATATGTGCTTTATCCGCAGATTTTATGCGAACATCGCTTACTGCCTTGATGCGCTTGACACCAGCAATTCTGAGCTTGGCTAGCATTACCAACCCTTTTGCTAGATATAAAAGCGAGGTTAGATTAGGGCGCAGATGGATAAAAGCCTTTAACAAATCTGAATTATTTTGTGTCTCTAAAAGAGCTTTTGGAGGATTTCCCATTTCAAGCATCTGACAGGCAACAAGGTAAAATAAAGGGCCGGAGCCTACCAGCACCGAAGAAGGCGGTGAATAACGTGCTGTTTTAATCAAAATTTAAGCAGCACCAACTGTCATAACGCCCGGGTTTGTCCATCCATCAAGGGGCATCGAACGCTCTAGTGAGCCCGTTGCAAGGATAACAGCATCAAATTTCTGGCAATAACTTTTATTGTCAATAGACCAAGAAACCTCTTTTTCCTCTGTTACTGACCAAACAGAAGCTCGCAAAAGAAGAGGTAAAAAAAATTTGTCGTTTGCTTGTTCCAGCTGCTTTAAAAGTGATTGGCCTTTTACATAGTCAGAGCCGATACTCCGCGCATTTTTCCTACTCACATTACCTAAATTGCGATAAATTTGCCCCCCTGCTGACGGTTGCTCGTCCAGCATTGTTACATGAACGTTTCTAGCAATTAGCGCCAGCGAAGCTGATATGCCAGCAGGACCCGCGCCAATAACAGCAACTCTCATTTAGTTGATCTCCGATAGCGCATTTGATGTTTGCCGTTTAACTTTAATACCTTCTTTTGCAAGCCGCATACACCCCTGCTGATTAACCATTCCATCAATTACCAGAAGACAATCAAAACAGGCGCCCATCATACAAAAGGGTCCACGTGGTTTGTGAAGAACCTGTGTCTGTCTGAAATCTGTAACTCCCGCACACAGTAACGCAGCTGCAACGCTCATATCTTGTTCAAAATAGATTTTTTTCTCATCAAAATAAAAAAACGATTTAGGCATGGAATCTATCCTCGCTAAATTCGGAAAGTTCTGGGGCATTTTTATGCCCTGTCAGCCAAAGACTTAAATTAGTAGAATGCGTTGCTGCAAGAGTAATCCCACTATGGCAGGTAATTAGGAAAGCCCCTGGTAAAGTGCGCGATTGATGATATATCGGAAGCCCATCAGGGGACATGACCCTCAAAGAGCCCCAAGCACGAACTAGCCTTAATTGTGCTAATTTAGGCATCACCTTAATTGCATTACGGGCGATACGCGACATTTGAGCTTGGGTTTCTTTATCGTTAAACCCGCTCTGTTCTTGTGAATCACCTATCTGAATTGCTCCCTCATCTACCTGCCTTATGGTAACTGATGGCCGATTGAGAACAGGAGATATTTTCTCAGTGACGAGTATTTGACCTCTTTGCGGCGAGACAAGCCCCAAAAACCCAAATAATGGACCTATTTTTTGGGCACCAAGGCCAGCACTTATTACTACTTTGTTTGCTGAAATTGTAAGCCCCTTTTTAGTCACTAGTCTAAACACCCCCTCTTTCTTGTCTGCAGTTTCAAGTTCCTCACCCAAATGATGTGACAAACCCTTCTTTTGACAATAAGAGGCTAAAGCTTTTAATAATTGCAAGGGATTGAGATGACCATCATTAGGATAGAAACTTGCGCCTATGGTCTCCCCTCCAATCATTGGCTCAGCGGCGCGGATTTGTGATGAAGATAAAAATTCATAGGGGTAATCACCATTTAGTGCTTCTTTTAACTGCTTATATTCATCCATTCTTTGGCTAAGAGTGTGAGGATCTGTGAAATATTCATACCCCCCCGCCTGATTATAATTTATCTGGACGCCTGTTTCCTGCGATAACTCGCAGACAAAATCTGGATATAGACGAGCGGCATTCTGTGTCCATGCCGCATAAAAAGGTGCCTTGATACCCTTACCTTGCACCCATACAAGGCCAAAATTTCCGCGGGACGCTCGAAAATCAGTATCAGACCCATCTATGCAAATAACAGAACATCCTTGTTTCAAAAGACCATGAGCTACGGAAAGTCCTACAATACCGCCGCCAATTATTGCAAAATCGGCTTCTGTCCTCATAACAAACCGTCCCCTTCACACTTCACTCGCTAAAAAAGTATTACCTTGCACAATCAATACATAATGAAAATGTAGGGTCTAGCTCTAATCTGCCATTGCTAATATGGGCATCACAATTCAAACAAAATCCGTAATCACCAGCTTCCAACCTTTTCAAAGCTGCGTTGATTAGCTTAATCCTCTCAATCCGGCGAACCTGTTTTGCTTTTTCCATCGATTGTTGTTGCATTGCATCCATTCTGCTTAACCGTCCAACTGCTTGCTGGTCTAGTTCAACAGGAGCCCTATCTTCTATCGTTTTCTGAGCGATATTTTCAACTTCCTGCAACTCGGATAAAAGCATTCTTTTGAAATTTTTTTTTTCACTAGCCTGTGATGTATCTTTATCCATTTAGAAAAGTTACTTCCTTATGCCAACATTGACTTAATGTATCATATCTTGCTGCCCCATGTATCCTTTAGCCGGTAACCCTCAGGCCAAGGATCATCGGGGTCTAGCAAATGCTGATGGGTTCCTGTAATCCAAGCACTTCCTGTTATTTCTGGAATTATACCATGCTTACCCGCCACAATTTGCTTTTCTAAAATTCGTCCCGTAAATTTAGAATCAATAATTGAGTATGCCTCAAATGTTTGTCCTACCTGCAATAGTCCTTTTGCATGCATCAACGCCATTCTAGCCGAAACAGCGGTGCCTGTTGGAGAGCGATCAATTTTCCCAGGCCTAACCGCAACAGCTGATTTTCCTTTAAGGCCCTTTGGAGTTGGTGATAAAGGGCCACAGAATGCGCAAAAAGATATATGGTTCCAGCTTTGTTCACCTGGATGAGAAAAACCAAGTTGGGCATTTGCTGTTTTTGTAATCAACATTCCGAGTTCAGCCAGTTCGCCGGCTTCATCCTTGGTTAGCAAAAAACCAAGAGATTCTGCATCCACTACCACAAAACTATCACCTCCATAGGCGGTATCAACCATTAAGGTACCAACACCATCAACTTCTAGAGGGACATTCAGTTTATCAGCAAAACTTGGTAGGTTCTGCACTGTAATAGATTCAGCCTTCCCATTTTTACACTTGGCCCTTACTTTCACAAGCCCCCCAGGAGCCTCCAATATCATTTCAGTAATGGGTTCTTGCATAGCAATGATTCCAGAATCCAAAAGAACTGTTGATACACAAATTGAATTTGAGCCGGACATTGGCGGAGTATCCTCTGGCTCCATAATAATGAAAGCGGCATCAGCATCCGGGTGTTTTGGAGGTACCAGTAGATTAACATGCCTAAAGACACCTCCTCTAGGCTCATTCAACACAAAATTGCGCAATGTCTCGTCTTGCTCGATATAACTGCGCTGCTCCCATATAGTTTTTCCAGGTGGAGGAGCAACACCACCAGTAATCACGTCTCCTACCTCACCTTCAGCATGGCAAGAAATTACCTGAATCGTTTTCGAACTTCGCACCTAAGACGCTCCTTCACAATAGTCTAACCACTTTAAAGAAATTTTTATTGGCATACCTTATACTTGTTACTGAAATAGTTATCATTATTCTAAAACCGTTTGGCTGAAAAAGCACTTACATTAATTTTAGGAGATTGACCTATTATCAAATCTGTCACAATCTCTGCTGTTCCCGCTGCTTGTGTTAATCCAAGGTGGCCATGGCCAAATGCGTAAAGTACTCTTCGTGAAATTGAAGAATGGTCAATAACCGGCAAACTATCGGGTAGGGATGGTCTAAATCCCATCCATTTATTTTCTATAGTTGCAGTTCTTAAAATTGGCAGGAAATTTTCTGCTTTCTTGAGCAAAGCATCAGCTCGATGAAAATTGGGGCCTTTGT
>JAACDT010000276.1 GCA_009936885.1 Alphaproteobacteria bacterium | reverse complement strand
GCGGTAATAACACAAGTTACCGCATCGCCTTTGCGTACTTTTTCAACAGAATCAGTAACAGGATTACTTGTTAATTGCTTGATTCCAAGAGAAATACGTTCTTTTTCAAGATCGATATCCAGAATTTTTGCTTCAACCTTGTCGCCTTTGTTAAATCCTTCGAGCACTTCTTCGTTAGAACCGGACCAAGAAATATCAGACAGATGAACAAGGCCGTCTATTTCTTCTGTTAATCCAACAAATAATCCAAACTCAGTGATATTATTGATATCACCCTCAATCAAATCGCCAATCTTATTATTAGTCTCAAACTCTGCCCAAGGGTTGTCTGTTGCCTGTTTAAGGCCAAGTGATATTCGGCGCTTGGTTAGATCTACATCCAGAACAACAACTTCAACTTCCTGACTTGTTGAGACGATCTTACCTGGATGAACATTCTTTTTTGTCCAGCTCATCTCAGATACATGAACCAATCCTTCGACACCGTCATCTAATTCAACAAATGCTCCGTAATCAGTAATGTTAGTAACTCTACCACTAAGTCGTGTACCTGTTTTAAACTTATCAACCGCATTTTCCCATGGGTCGCTTTGTAGCTGTTTCATGCCAAGCGAAATACGCTGAGTTTCCTGATTAAATCGTATGACTTGAACATCAACAGTTTGACCAACCGTAAGTGCTTCAGATGGGTGATTGATGCTACGCCAAGCAATGTCAGTTACGTGTAGCAACCCATCCACGCCGCCTAAATCAACAAATGCGCCATAATCAGTGATATTCTTAACAACACCTTTTAGGATTTGTCCTTCTACTAAATTAGACACAAGCTCGCTACGAGCCTCAGCGCGGGATTCTTCGAGAACAGCCCTGCGGGAGACAACGATATTGCCTCGGCGACGGTCAATTTTTAATATCTGAAAAGGCTGAGGGGCGCCCATAAGAGAGCTCACATCGTTAATTGGGCGAATATCAACCTGACTTCCAGGAAGGAACGCCGTCGCGCCTGACAGGTCTACTGTAAAGCCGCCTTTAACTCTGCCAAAAATTACACCTGTTACACGCTCTTGTGCTTCAAATGCACGCTCTAAGATAACCCATGCTTCTTCTCTTCTTGCTTTCTCGCGGCTTAGAAGTGCTTGACCATCTTTGTCTTCCATGCGCTCAACATAGACTTCAACAGTATCACCAACCTGTAATTCTGGGTCTTGGCCTGGTGCTGTGAATTCTTTGAGAGGAATGCGGCCTTCTGATTTAAGGCCCACATCAATAATAGCGTTATCTGACTCGATAGCAATGATTGTTCCGCGCACAACGCTGCCTTCTACTGAGGTGCTTTCTGAAAAGCTTTCTGCAAGTAAATCAGCAAAATTCTCATTGACGAGTAAATTCTCGTCATCTTTTTGTTTTGACAATAAAAGTCTCCGTGGGATGCTATTTAGAGGGCGTTAAGCCCTATTTTTTCTTGGCTGGGTTCAAGATTTTTTCTGTCTAAACACACTTAAGTAATTTTCCTTGAGTCAGATATTTTATAAATAGCAAACAAATTTCCAGCTGTTGTAAGTTCACAAAGTAAGACATTGTTTAGAAAAATGTCAAACAACGAGCCCTAGCCATTAATGTAATTTAGGGCAATTTGCAAGACTTCATCCGCATTTAATGAGGAACTATCAATAAAAAATGCATCTGTAAGAAGTTTTAAAGGGGCAATTTGTCTGGTGCTATCTCTTTTGTCACGCTCAATTAGGTCTTTGAGAATGGTTTCTTGTTTTTGATTTGAGTTGGTATCTTTAAACTCTGCAAACCGCCTTTTTGCGCGAATCTCGGGCTTGGCATCAATAAAAAACTTAAAATCTGCTTCAGGAAGTATGACAGAGCCTATGTCTCTTCCATCCAAAACTGCCCCTTTTTTAGAGGGAGGAGAATTGGCAAAATTTCTTTGTTTTTCAATAAGTGCCTGGCGGATTTCTGGCAAGCTTGCAACGATTGCGGCCAGACTTGAAATCTTCTGACTTCTCAAGTCAGGCGAATCTGCTATTGGAAGCGCTAAACCAAGTGCAATGGTTGTAAGTTCAATTCGGGTTGATTTCTCAAAGAGCTTTTTTGTTAAGGGGTCGTTAAAATTGTCATCAAGACTAGATAGCCCGTATCTTAGTGCTTCGAGCGCAACAGCGCGGTAAAGTAATCCTGTGTCCAGATAATCGCACCCAAGGCATTCTGCAAGCCTTTTTGCCAAGGTTCCTTTCCCTGATGCTGCAGTGCCATCAATCGCTATTTTCATTTTCTGCCTTTGTTTGCGAAGCCAAATTTACCCAATCTAATCATCAGCCTTATTAAAATGTCATCTTCAGTGATTATCTACCGTGTGCTTTTTAGGCTAAATTTATAGGGGAAATTCTTGCACCATGCTTATTCATTAATTCAACAAATCCAGGAAAGCTTGTCTCAATCGTGGAAACGCCATCTACAATGATTCTATCACCACTCACAAAGCCAAGAGTTAAAAAAGACATTGCAATTCTATGGTCATGCTCTGATGAAATGTTAAAGCCGCCCTTTATATAAGCGTCTCCCTTTTCTGTGTTAGCACCATATACCCGCATTGAGGTTTCCGTTTCATCAACAGTTACGCCTGCAAGCCTTAATCCCTTTGCCATTATAGCTATTCTATCTGCTTCTTTATGTCGTAACTCACCAATATTTTCCATCAAACTAGGCCCAGTTGCCATTGCAGCTGCGATACATAAGATAGGGTATTCATCTATCATTGATGGCGCTCTATCTGATGGTATGACAATTCCTTTCAATTGGCTTGAAGAAACCTTTATATCAGCAACTTGCTCGCCGCCAACCTCGCGTTGATTGCTTATTTCTATCCTGCCACCCATTTCGCGAAGCGTTGTAATTAATCCAATGCGCTCTGGGCTCATACCAATCGTAGGCAATAAAAGCTGGCTGTTTTTAGTGATTAATCCTGCAACAATTAAAAATGCAGCAGATGAGGGGTCACGTGGCACAATAATATCATTTGCCTGTAGTGTAACGCCGCCTGTCACGCTTGCTATGTAACTGCCATCTAAATTGGTTTGCGTGTTAACTTCTACCCCGAAATGCTGTAGCATACGCTCTGTATGGTCACGCGATTTTGTAGGTTCAATTACAGATGTTACACCCCGTGCATTCAACCCTGCAAGTAAGACAGCTGATTTCATTTGCGCAGATGCCACCGGGGAATTGTATCTTATCGGAAGCGGGCTTGACCGTCCTGTTACCGTAACAGGCAACAAACCATTACCATTATAGTTCACTTGAATTCCCATTTGGCTAAGTGGTTCTGTAATACGTCGCATTGGTCTGCTTGACAGAGACTCATCCCCAGTGAAAGTTGCGGTTATATTATGACCAGCAACCAGACCCATCAATAGCCTTACACCAGTTCCCGCATTTCCAAGGTCCAAGGGCCTTACGGGTTCTTTAAGGCCATGCATGCCGACCCCTATTACCTCCACCACATCATCTTCTACTATCGAAATACGAACACCAAGATCACGCATTGCGTTTAAAGTTGAGTGAACATCTGTGCTTTGCAATATGCCTGATATTCGTGTTGTCCCTTCTGCAATTGAGCTCAACATGAGCGATCTGTGAGAGATTGATTTATCCCCTACAACAGAACACGTTCCTTGTAATTCGGAAATTGCTTCAGATGAAAGAGAGTCTGTATGATTAATCATTTCAAGCCTCGGTTAGGAATAAAAAATACCCGTTTTGCATGCGGTGGTTTCTCTCACAACAATTAATATTTATCTAGGTTTAAAATAAATTTCCAAATAAATTTCCAAATAAATTTTTTGCGCGCGATATAAATATATAATCAATCGTTTAAAAATTGGATAGAAATTATACTTGCCGTTACAGATTAGAGCTGTTTTGACAATTTTTTTGATTTTTGAGTAAAATTTACTTTGACATAGGGACATATTATCGTGTTATTCGCGGAGTTGTTATTAAAAAAGCATCTTTTGAAAAAAGCATCAAGGATTAGACATGAACGAGATTGAATTGGGCGTTAAGCGACGCTGTATTAGCTGTGGCACGAAATTCTATGATTTTTTTAAATCCCCCATCACCTGTCCTAAATGCGGAGCAGAATTTGACCCTGAACAGCTTCTTAAAAGCAGGAAGGGCAGAGTAGCTAATAAATCAGCTGTTATTGAAGCTACCAAAAAAGAAACTGATGAGGATGAGTTTCAAACAGATTCACTCCTTGCTGGAGCCGAAATTGAAGCAGATATTGACGCTGTAGAAGATGATGGATTGCCGGCAGATGAGGAAAGCTTTGTTGCTATAAGCTCAGATGAAGATGAGACATCAGCACCAGCTACATTCGAGGATGATGAAGAGTTTATTGATGAATTAGCTGAAGATGCTGCTGATGATGATATTGATGCAGATGAGGATGAGGATGAAGTACCCCTTTCTGAGAATGAGGAAGAATAGGGCGTGCTGGTTGACATTGGCTGATAGTTTGAATAGGACACATAGTTATTAAAAACCCATAGTGGGGCCATAGCTCAGCTGGGAGAGCGCTACAATGGCATTGTAGAGGTCGTCGGTTCGATCCCGATTGGCTCCACCAATTTCCTTTTTTGGCTGCCAGCTGGCATCATCTAACCTGTTAAATATGATTAGATTTCATGGCAGGGTTATGTAACTCAAGGTTATGGGACAATTGCATAATGGCTCTTGCCAATCTTAAGCAAATGATTATCTCTTCACTACTTCTAGGTTATTATTCTCGGGCCATATCTAATTGCCAAATATAGTTGCCAAATCTATTTGATAAATACAGGTCACTGATAGATAGTCCTGATAAACAGAAAATAAAGGAACTTTAAGATGAAAACCTCAAGCTCAGAACTTGAAGCCGCAAACAAGATTGTACCAAAAATTGACGTTGAAACAGGTATTGAAAAACATAAAACTGGGAAGGCTGTATTTATTGATGTCCGCGATGGATTGGATATAAATCAAACTGGCACTATAAAGGGCGCACTTCGTATTCCCAGAGGATTTATAGAATTTGCAGCAGATCCTGAAACGCCATTTCATAATAATGCGCTTAAAAAAGATGCTGATATTGTGCTGGTATGTGGTGCTGGCGGAATGGCAGCGCTTACAGGCAAGACATTGGTTGAAATGGGGTTTCAGTCAGTGTCGAATGTGGGCGGATTTTCAAGCTGGACAGAGGGCGGCGGTCCTGTTGAATAGAGCAGAATTACCTGCAATTGCGTGACTATTAGGCGTGTTAGAAGATGAACATTTTTGTTTATGGCGATTCTAATAGTTGGGGATATCTTGATGATGGAACTGGCCTTCGGTATGAGCGCAGATGGCCTGAGGTGATGAAACAATACCTGACTGGGGCGTATTTGGTTAGTCAGGATTGTCTTCCGGGCAGGACTGTGGCAAATGATGACTCCGAAAATGGGTCTCATTTAAATGGGCGTACAAATTTGCTTTCGAGCATTCTGGCGCATTCCCCGATTGACCATGTGTTACTAATGCTTGGCACTAATAGCTTTAAATATCGTATGAATTTGTCAGCTGAGAGGATTTGTGTTCAGCTGTTAGAGGCAGCTTGTGTAATTTCAACTAGCGGAGCTGGCGCTGGCACTTGGCACGATACTGTCAGCCCCACAGTCACCATTATTTGCCCGCCAATACTAGGAATGAGAGCAGAGGACCCTAATTGGGTTGGATTTTCTGATTGGATTGGCGGCGCTGAAAAGTCGCGCGCACTTCGTAGGCTTCTGATAGAGGCCTCAGCCACAAGCAAATTTGATTATTTTGATTCAAATAGGGTTGTATCCTCTTCTGATAGAGATCCTATTCATCTGTCAGCAGAAAATCACCATAAATTAGGTGAAGAGATGGCCAAGCATATTTTGCGTTTAAAAATCGACAAAATTAACAATAGTTTTAACGACAGAATGAACCAAAGACTAACCAAAGACTAAAAAGTGAAGCGTTTGCCCAAATATACTTCACGAACGCCTTGATGCTCAACAACCTGTTCTGGGGTGCCTTCCATTAATAAAGCACCATCATGCAAAATATAGGCTCTATCCACGATATCTAATGTTTCCCTGACATTATGGTCTGTTATGAGCACGCCTAATCCACTCTCTTTTAGATGAGTTATAAGGTCTCTTACTTCGCCAATGGCAATTGGGTCAATACCTGCTAATGGTTCGTCAAGAAGAAGGAATGTTGGTCTTGCCGCCAGCGCGCGCGCTATTTCAAGTCTGCGCCTCTCACCGCCAGAGAGATTGATAGCAGCTGTATTACGTAAATGAGCAATGCTAAATTCGGCCATTAACTCCTCTAGCATACCATCGCGAACATCTTTATCACTCTCAACAATTTCTAATACGGAGCGTATATTCTGAGCAACGCTTAATCCTCTAAAAACGCTTGATTCTTGCGGAAGATAGCCAAGTCCTAATCGTGCTCGATAAAACATCGGGGAATGGGTAACTTCAAGACCGTCCAGAAATACACGGCCTTCATCTGATGCTAGTAAACCACATAGCATGTAAAAAGTAGTTGTTTTTCCAGCCCCGTTTGGGCCAAGAAGCCCGATTGCCTCGCCACGCTGAACACCAAAACTTACATTGCGGACAACGCGACGTTTATTAATATATTTGCCAAGACCATCGGCAACCAGCCCAACATTGCTGTTGATCAATTTCAAGTGACTTGACCAACTATTTGAGTTTTCGGGTGTTTCTTCGTTTGTCATGAATCAGCGCGATTATGTAAGGAATTGATAGAGTTAAACATTACCATAGAAAAAAACCGCTGGTTTTGCAATTAATTTGATGTACCCAAAATTAATTTTCCAGTTACACGCTTGTTTTCGCTACCTGCCAGTATCTTACTATATCCTGTCTCCACGTTAATAATCGCTTTATCGCCTCGAAGCTGATTATTCCCATCCAAAATTTCAACAGAATCGGAAAGGGTCATATTGCCGTTTTCAGCTTCATAGAATGCGGAACCTGAATAGGCAATTCTGCCTGCTTTTTCGGTCAATTTTACATCTCCCTCAGCATTTATTGTAGTTACGTTGCCTTCATCTGATAGCTCAATTTCTAGCCGTTGTGCCTCTATCTTTCTGGCTTCGGAGATTGAAATCATCGCATCATCTTGTAGATTTAAAATGCCGTCTAATTCATTAAATTGAATTTGATTGGATGACTGAGCAGTAAATTCTTCGGATTCAAAATAATTCTCATTTCCATTAAGTGTAACGGTCTGTGTATTCATTTCATAATGTAACCTATCAGAATAGCCAGAGCCCAATACATCGCTAAATTGCACAGAGCCGGCTGCTTGAATTCTGGTAATGTCGCGGTTTTCCTCGCTTGCATAAAAAGCGATGATTTCGTCGGCGTCTATGGTACGCCCACCTTGGGTAGCAATCGCATCTCCCTTGGCAATATAGGATTTGTTCTCCTGATTCCATTCCAGAAAACCGGATGCTTCAATTTCTAAATTTTCTGCCAATAAGGGTTTTAACATGAACATACATAAAGCAAGCCCTACAACATATGTTTTATGTTTAAATATCTGTCTTAAAGTTGCATTCATTGCACGCACCCTTATTCTTGCTTGCTGACATGTTTTGGCTGCTGGTTTTCCATAATAACAAGATTAGCATAACCACCAAAATAAATAGTTCCGCTATCTTGATTAATACTCATATCTTCGCCTTTAATTTTCATATTTTCAGTCACAACAGTAACGGGCTGATTACTATGATAAATTTTATTCACCAAATCTACTAATAATTCAGAGGTGTTAATATTAACCTTTGGC
>JAACDT010000275.1 GCA_009936885.1 Alphaproteobacteria bacterium | reverse complement strand
CCAAAGGCTGTTAGTTTCGCCATCAAAGGGTTCACACCAATAATCTCTGCAGCGATATCCATATCACGAATGGCCATCCATTTCCTGCCGACTGATCCCCTTGTCAGGTTGCGTGCGACCATTGCTAGTACGACAAGAAAACTCAAACAGACAAGATAGGCAACTTCCGGCGTTGCATTTGCACCAGTGACGATTTCACCAAATAATGTTCGTTCAGGTGCCGTAATCTGGCCGGACGCTGAATAATTATAAAACCACGCGACCTTATTGAAAAGCCATATAAGGAAAAACTGTGCTGCCAGCGTGGCAACAGCAAGATAAAACCCTTTAATACGTAAACTTGGCAGTCCAAACATAATGCCGACTAATGCGGTAATGCCCCCAGAAAGCATGATGCAGAATATGATATTCAAATCTGGGAACCCGGTCATGAGTTTGTAACAGGCATAAGCGCCAACAGCCATAAATCCGCCCGATCCAAGCGATACCTGCCCACAATAACCTGTCAGGATATTCAGCCCTATGGCAGCAATGCCGAAAATCAAAAACGGAAGCAAAATGGCATTTGCCCAATAATCATTGATTAAGAAGGGAATGACACAGAACGCAAACGCTAGAATAGCGTAGTAGCCATACCTATCCAGTCGGATAGGAAAGGTTTGCTGGTCTTTTTTGTAGGAGGGTTTGAATTCTCCAACTTCACGATACAGCATCTGTTACACCCTCTCGATGATTTTTTCGCCAAACAGGCCTTGCGGACGGAACACAAGGAACACAAGCGCAAGCATATAGGCAAACCAGTTCTCGGTCGCACCACCAAGAAATGGCGCCCCTATTAAAAATTCAAACATTTTTTCACCTACACCGATAATAAGCCCACCAATGATAGCGCCCGGAATAGAGGTGAAGCCGCCAAGCATCAGAACAGGAAGAGCTTTCAAGGCAATTAGTGATAGCGAGAATTGAACACCTGATTTAGAGCCCCACATGATACCCGCTACCAGCGCAACAAAGCCAGCAATACACCACACAATAACCCAGATTGTTCTCAAAGAAATACCGACAGACAATGCTGCTTGATGGTCATCAGCAACGGCCCGCAATGCCCGTCCCGTTTTTGTGTATTGAGAAAATGCGACAAGCCCTGAGACAAGAATAATAGCTATCACTGTTGCATAAATATCAAGTGTATCTAGGTAGAAGCCATAAAAGTCTTCACCTCCCAGGAATGCTGTGTTTTCTTCAATCCAGAAATTGCCTCCTTGTGGGATGCCAATATCCAGTTTTTTGACATTCGACCCCCACATCAAATCTCCAAAGCCTTCCATAAAGTAGGCCAGACCAATGGTTGCCATAAATAGAATTATTGGTTCTTGATTAACAAGGTGCTTTAGCACAAATTTTTCCACCAAAAAGGCGAAAATTATCATGACGAGCAGGGCCAGTAAAATGGCAAAGAAGGCAGGTAAATGCCAACCAAAATGATGAATGTCAGTGCCAAAAATGGCATTGATTAGATGAGAAAAGGGGACTTGACCATTTTGAAAACCCACTAATGTCAAAGCCGCAAATAACGCCATAACACCTTGAGCGTAGTTAAAGATACCTGAGGCTTTGAAAATGAGGACGAACCCGAGTGCAACAAGTGAATACATTACACCTGTCATCAAACCATTCAGGAACACCTCCATGCCATAGAAAAAGTCTGCTGATAGCATTAGGAAACCCCTTTGATAAAGTTCACATCTATAATGTTATCTCTAGTCATGAGACACTCCTAAATAAGCATCGATAACATCTTGATTATTTCTCACTTCAGAAGGCGTTCCGTCACCGATTTTTTTTCCATAATCCATCACCACAACACGGTCTGCAATATCCATTACAACGCCCATATCATGTTCAATCAGAGCGATCGTTGTGCCAAATTCATCATTTACGTCCAGAATAAAGCGAGACATATCTTCTTTCTCTTCGACATTCATTCCGGCCATCGGCTCATCAAGTAAGAGCAATGAAGGCTCAGCCGCAAGCGCTCGCCCTAATTCAACCCGCTTCTGCAAGCCATAAGGCAGGCGCCCTACAGGCGTTTTACGAATTGTCTGAATCTCAAGAAAATCAATAATATGTTCGACGAATGCGCGGTTCTCAACCTCTTCGCGCTCTGCTCTGCCTGACCAGATGATTTGCTCAAGCATCCCTGTTTTCATATGTGTGAGACGGCCTGTCATAATATTATCTAGCGTTGACATACCTTTGAACAGCGCAATATTTTGGAACGTGCGGGCAATGCCTTGATAAGCAATTTCATAGGGTTTCATTGGCTTGCGCACTTCGCCCTTATAGAGAATTTCACCTTCCTGCGGATGATAAAACCCATTAATCACATTCAACATTGATGATTTGCCAGCACCATTAGGCCCGATAATCGCTCTGATTTCGCCTTCGTGGATATCAAAGGATATATCCTGAATTGCCTTGACGCCGGCGAAACGCAGTGAAATGTTACGCATTTCCATTACATTTGGGCCAATTGTGCGGCCGTCAGGTGTTTGATAGCTGTCTGTAGCCGTCATGCTGCTTTCCCTTTTTGTACAACTGGCGTTACATCTGCAATGGCAAGTGTTGCCGAAATAGCGCCCTTTGTGCCATCTTCGTATGTTACTTCAGTTTCCGTGTAGACTTCTGAAGAACCATCATACAAAGCGTTTATTAAGTCGTGAAATTTATCCTCGATAACGCGCCTACGAACTTTTCGTGTACGTGTGAGTTCGCCATCATCAGCATCTAGCTCTTTATGCAGAATGACAAAGCGGTGGATTTGACAGCCTGACAACATATCGTCGTCAGCAAGGCTTTCGTTTGTCTCATTTATATGATCTTTAATCATTTCATAGACGTTTTTATGGCCTGCCAACTCCTGATAAGATGAGTAAGCGATGTTATTGCGTTCAGCCCAATTTCCGACAGCATTTAAATCAATATTAATAAATGCTGTGCAAAACTTTCTACCAGCGCCAAAGACAACGCATTCTAGGACGTTAGGAAAGAATTTCAGTTTGTTCTCTACGTATTTTGGTGCGAAGAGATGCCCATCTTCCATTTTTCCAACATCTTTGGCCCGATCGATAATGCGCAAATGACCTGTTTCAGCTTCGATAAACCCAGCATCTCCGGTGGCGACCCAGCCTTCGGCATCCTTTGTTTCCTTGGTGCTTTTTGGATTTTTGAAATATTCAACGAATGTTCCCGGAGAGCGATAAAACACTTCACCGCTATCAGAGATTTTTAGTTCAACACCTGGGGATGCGATGCCGACAGTATCAGACCGAACCTGACCATCAGGTTGTTGGGTAATATAAACACTTGCTTCAGTCTGGCCATATAGTTGCTTCAGATTAATGCCAATAGAACGATAGAAATCAAAAATTTCTGGACCAATAGCTTCTCCAGCTGTGTACCCAACACGGACATTGCTAAGCCCTAAAGTATTTCTTAACGGGCCATAAATGAATAACTGTCCAATAGCGTATTTTAATTTATCAATGACCGAAACAGAATGACCGTCTAAAAGATTACCCCCAATCTTTTGGGCATGATCCATAAAATAGGAAAACAGGAATTGTTTTACCGCACTAGCATCTTCCATTCTAATCATCACATTTGTGAGCAAACCCTCAAAGTAACGTGGCGGAGCAAAGAAATAAGTTGGACCTATTTCTTTTAAGTCTTGTTGCATGGTTTCAGTGTTCTCAGGGCAGGAAACACAAAACCCTGTCCAGCAGGCCTGACCAATAGAGAAAATAAAATCACCGACCCATGCCATAGGCAGGTAAGCAAGCACATTATCATTGGCGTTAAGCTTATCAAATGAACTAGATGCTTCAGACGTTTTGATAATGTTATGATTTGATAAAATTACACCTTTCGGCCGTCCCGTTGTCCCAGAGGTGTAGAGCATCACGCACACATCAGAGCTTTTGATAGCCTTGCGCCTTGAAGCTAGTGTTTTAGTAAACTTTTTCTCACTATCTCTTCCTTTATTTTGAAGGTCTTTGAAGTCGTGAAGATTTGCCCTATCATATTTCCGCATGCCACGATTATCGAGAAAAATAATATGCTCTAAAGCCTTTAAGCCTTGTTTGATTTCTAGCACTTTATCAACTTGCTCTTGATTCTCAGCAAGAACAAATTTTGCACCACAATGGTCAAGGACATAAACCAGCTCTTCGGCCACAGCATCCTGATAGACAGGAACAGGAATGGCACCCACTGATTGAGCTGCTATCATTGACCAATAAAAATGAGGGCGATTGCGGCCAATAATGGCGATATAGTCACCTTTGGCCACACCTAAAGTGAGAAACCCCAGCGCGAGCGAATCAATTTCTTCTGCTGCTTCAGACCAACTCCAACTCTGCCAAATACCGTATTCTTTTTCACGATAAGCAGGACTATTTGGGATATTAAGCGCATTAAAAGCCACCAATTCTGGAATGGAAGCGAATGTCGATTTTTCCGACTTTGAAGCAGCCACGTATTTCCCCCTTTTTATAAATCACATGAGTATGCACGGATTTCCTTGTTTGAGACCACAGTGTGTCTAACACTCACTGGCAAGACAACCGGCAAAATAATAAAAAACAAAAAAATATAGAGTTTCTTTCATAATTTTTCACTATGGGGAATAGCGTCACTATAGGAAGTAGGGCAGATTTTCGTGGCGATGCACGATTCTAAATTGATAAAGGGGTATAAAATTTTCTTTGGAGTATCTTCGAGATATCGCTTACCACTCCGACTGGCGAAGCATAGATAGGCGGCGCGTTATGGCTTTAAGCTTTTCACTTGATTTTACGATTTCATTCGTCAGTGATTCTGCCTCTATTTCGAGCTCTCCAATTGCCATTTTAATATCAGTTTTAGATTTCTGTTCAGGCTCGATTTCTCCTCCTGTGCCATCGAGCAGATAAGAGGCCGTAACCCCTAAAACGCCGGCTAGATTTACCAGACGATTGGAACGCGGCTCAGAACGGTCCAATTCCCAGTTTTTTAATGTTTTGGACTGCACGCCACTCAATTTTGCAACTAAACTTATTGAAAGTTTTTGTTTTTCTCGGGCATTCTGTAGTCGCCCACCTAACGTTCTGGCTTCAACAACAAAGTCAGTCATGTGATATATCCCTTTTGTTTTCCGCTTTGTCGCCGCTGCGTTCCTGCACAGTAAGCCTGCTAAAAATTTAGCTGTCAAACATAAGTCGATGGAGTAGTGAGAAGGGCGGGTAACATGATTTCGCAGACAATGAATAGTTTATTTCTTCCAATGTCCTGGCGTGCGCGGAACGATGCCTTCTTTTAATCTAAAGTCATCAGTGAAATCAGACGTATTATGAAAGGTCATCGGCGTGTCTTGGCCTATTGCAAGAAGCCTTTTAACGTAATCATCGTGATACTTCTTGCATTGTTCATCACCAACCCTGACAGGGGCCCATGACACAAAAGGCGCCATCACGTGGAAACCTGTGTAATGCAACATACCATGGTGAATGTGCCATAAAGCCACATTTATATCACCAAGAAGCCCTTCGGAATCAAACATCGTATCAAAGCCACCTGTCGATGTGCTGACCATTGCACGTTTGCCTTTTGAGCCGCCTGTTTCAAAACGCTTTCCAGCACCATAAAAAAGTGAATTAACAAATACTCTGTCAATCCAGCCTTTCATAATTGCTGGCATTGAAAACCAATAGAGAGGGAATTGTAAAATTAATACATCACACCACAGTAATTTATTGATTTCGTCTTGGATATCGTCTGTAAAGCTACTATTTTGAACGGCTTGCTTTTGCTCTCTATCATATTGAAGACGGGTGCTATCTCGGCGTGTTTTAAAATCGCTTTTTGAGGCTATAGGATTAAAATTCATAGCGTACAAATCGCTGACCTCGCACTCGTGCCCAGCATCTATAAGCTGTGTTTTGCTATAATCTAGAAGTGATTTTTGAAAGCTATTTTTATTCTCAGGGTGAGCAAACACTATTAGATATTTCATTAACCGAAAGACCTTTTGAACGTTTCTATCACTTATATCATGGACTGTACGACATTCGCTATCATAACGCCCATTTCGCTGGCTTTAGGACAGAAATGCAGTCTCAAAACGGTATGTCGATAGCGGAACAGCGCCTTGGTCGGTTACTAACACCTGTTCTTCTAATTTCACACCATCATGGCCACCAACAGCGCCAACATAGGCTTCGACACATAAAGTCATACCAACTTCGAAACAACCACTATAACCATGCTTTTCGACATCTTCAGGGTATCGTACAGCAGGATATTCGTCACACAGCCCAATGCCATGTGCCAATACACCATAACGTAAGGCGCGATATTCCTCTGGTAACCGATGCGCAATTTGGCTCATATCAGCGAACTGCATACCTGGTTCGATCAGGCCGATATTGTTCATCATATGGTCATAGGCCACTTGATAAAGCTGCTTTTGTTCATCGCTTGGTTTGCCATCACCCACTAACCATGTTCGTGAGATATCACAGCAATAACCATAGGTACCCACAAGGTCGGTATCAAATGCTATGAGGTCACCGTCCTGCATGATTCGGGGACCACATTCCTGAAACCATGGATTGGTGCGAGGGCCTGACGATAGAATACGTGTTTCTATCCATTCACCCCCACGCTTGATATTGCCAGCATGTAATATTGACCATAGTTCATTTTCGCTTATTCCCCCGCGCATTTCGTCACGCATTTCTTCAATGGCTTGTTCACAAGTGGCAATTGCACAGCGCATAGCGTTCAATTCAGTTTCATTTTTGATAGAACGCGCATGCTCGGTCAGCACTTGCCCTTCAAGTACCTCTACGCCTAGTCCTATCAGAGCAGCGTAGCCAAGATTTTCCATTTTATCGACAGCAAGACGTTTATTGCCTGGTGAATAGCTGTGCATGATATCAGCCATCTGAACGGCAAAAGCTTTGGCCGCTTCGGCTGTTCTATCACCTGTTTCGAAATAAAAGAAACTCGCACCAGCACGCAATTCGCCTACCAACGGCAAATGTGCTGAAAGATGTTCACAATTATGAAAATCCCAAAGTATCATTTTGCCTTCAGGCGGAACAAAACAGGCCCGCGCTAAATTATGTGACGTCCATAGCTGCATATTGGTTGTATCAGTTGCATATCTGATATTCAGGGGGTCAAACAGTAAAAGGCCTGCGCAGTCATGTTTGCGGATTTGCTGTTGCAAACGCTCAAGACGATAGACCCGCAACGCAGGTAAGTCTGGTACTGTCAGGCCCAGCTTTTCCCATTCGTCGAAAGCCAATGCCGATGGGCCTATTTCCACGCGGTCATTATTATCAGGCGTATTATCCGGTTTGAACCGTGCACGTCGTGCTGGATCAATCTTGCGGTTGGACCCTACTATCAACTGACTCATCGCGGCCTCCAGATAAAAGTTATACAAATAGGGTGAACCAGTTTTGAATAATCAACAACTATCATTTACATAAAGACAATCCAGCATAAATTACTTCGTCATATCAACTGCACACATTTCACAGTCTTGGCATGACTTTCTGTATTCCAAGCAATCGCGATGTGTTGCTGGGCATGCAGTGATATAATTCTTGGAGAACGCGTCTTGAGACGCAGTAAAAGCTACGCATTTGAGATGGGAAGGCCTTTGAAATAGGAAGGTAGTAAAGAAGTCATCCCGAGCTCCAATTGAAACAACGACAATGCTTCAATTGCGATGTGTTAACACATGATATGTGGGGGTAAATGGTGCTGGCAGAGAGTGATAGTTCTCTGTCTAGGCACCAACCCTACACCGTACTTG
>JAACDT010000056.1 GCA_009936885.1 Alphaproteobacteria bacterium | reverse complement strand
TATAAAAAACTGAATTATTTCAGTATGATGTCTCTGAAAAAAAGATAAAGGTGCAGCTCGCAAAGGCACATTAATTTTACGATTGACAGCATCTAAAACTTATAAAATAATTAGCTGTTTTTGACAAAAAATTTTCTCAGTATTCTTGAAGAGGAATGCAGCAAATGAGTTATATTAACCATCCTAAACTTACCGTTGAAGGGGATCATTGTGATGTCCGATTATATGTTCGCTATGATAAAAGAAAAAGGGAATTACCAGCTTTATGGCTTCGTGAGCGCGCCCCTCCAGTGATCAGATAGATAGAATAACCCAGCAAAGATTCATCAACTCACATCTGTTTGATCCAGACCTTAGACTAGAATTCGCAGAAATAGGGTCAAGCAATATTCAACTTCGTTTCTCAGACGGATATGCAGCAGACTACCAGATAGAAGAAGTGCTGAAATGGACGAGGGCTCGCTATATGCTCCCAGACACGGTTAGATGGAGTGCGGGCTCTAATATAGTCCCCAGATTTGATTGGAGGCGTGTTCAAGAAGAAGACGGATTATTTGATGCGGTGGAGGCTTACCTTAAATACGGGTTTTTGATCTTATATAATACCCCTTGCAAGCCAAAATCCATTTGCGATATCGCAAGTAAATTTGGATATATCAGGAAGACAAATTTTGGAGAGGTGTTTGAGGTAAAAACAAAACCTAATTCCAATGATTTGGCCTATCGTGCGGTTGCGCTTGGACCTCATACAGATAATCCGTATCGTGAGCCAACACCTGGCATTCAATTACTTCATTGTCTGGTGAATGAGACTTCGGGCGGTCTATCAACCTTAGTTGATTCGCTATCTTGCCTCGATGAGTTGGAAAAAACTAATCCAGAAGGGTTTGATCTTTTATGCCAAATCCCAGTAACATTCGCTTTTGCAGATAAGGACACCTGCATTGCTCAATCAAGACCAATCATAAGCACTGATAGTGATGGTCAAACGACAGGTATGCATTATAGTCCTCGTCTTGATTGGCTTCCGCTCATTGATCAGAGCACTTTGAAATCCTATCAAAAAGCACGTTTTCAATTATCAAAATTACTGACAGACCCAAAATTTGAATTGCAATTTAAATTATTGCCTGGCGAATGTATGATGTTTGATAATAATAGAGTGTTGCATGGCAGAAGCGTTTTTGACCCAAATGAGGGCGCAAGACATTTACAAGGATGTTATATTGACAAAGATGGTCCTGAATCTCTGTATCGTTATTTTTATGCAAATCGCTACGTCATTAATTAACTAATTTTATAAATACCATCGATCGGAATGCGCCAATGAATTCTAAAAACCAAGTCTCCTTTAACAGGATGGATGAGGGTAGTGTCGAAGACTATGCGCTGCTTCATTCGCTCGAAACAGATTATGTGAGAGGTTTGCCATACAGAATTATCAATGCCCTATTAAGATTAGACGATACCCTTGGTGGATATAAGGTGACCCGTCTTCAACATTCACTTCAGTCAGCTACCAGGGCAGAAGCAGATGGAGCAGATATCGAACTAATAGTAGCAGCACTCATTCATGATATCGGGGATGAATTGGCTCCGGAAAATCACTCACAAATGGCAGCTAGTATTATCCGTCCCTATGTGCGCGCTGAAGTCACCTGGATTCTAGAAATGCATGGCGTATTGCAATATAAATATTATGGTGATAAGGTTGGCCTTAACCCAGATGAGAGAGAGCGGTGGCGCGGGCATCAATGGTTTGACAGATGCGAGCAATTCTGCCGAGACTGGGATCAATTGTCGTTTGATCCAGAGTATGAGAGTAAATCACTTGCTCATTTTACGCCGATGGTAACCAAAATTTTTACAAGGCCAGCATTTGACCCAGCTATATTAAAAGAAACCTTTTAAATAGGCGTTTTAGGCTTTTCAATCTGTTTTTTGGACCAGTTTTTCGAGTGGGAAGCTGGTTTGATATTTTATTTCCTGTAGGGAAACACTTGAAGACATGGACGTAAATTCAATGTTTGAGATCAAAGATTGCTGAAAAATATCATAGGCTTCGATGGTTGAGCAGACAATTTTTAACAGGTAATCTGCACCAGAACCTGTTAAGCGATGTACCTCTACAATTTCTGGGTGTAAATTGACAAGTTTATCAAATTTGGCTGTCCATTCAGGACTATGTTGTCCAACCGAAATAGATAGAAAAACTACTATCGGAAGGCCAATAGCATGCCTATTCAAAATAGTAGCTTGCTTGGTAATAATACCATTTTCTTCCATCCGTCTTATTCTGTTCCAACAAGGTGTTTTGGAAATGCCTATTCGCCTTGATAAGTTGCTAAGAGAAATATCTGAGTGTTCTTGTAATATTGTTAAGATGTTCTTATCTATTTCGTCCATTCTGCCAAATTCCTTATCCATAGAAAAATATTCTTATAAATAGTACAAAATAGAGAAAAAAGGAACAATTAAAAAATATATATGTTTAATTAAGGATTTTTTTCTCTAATATGCCTTTTTAGTTTCATATCATGGAGGATAAAATGCCGAGTAATTCAGAAAATGCAGAAACATTGGTTTTACATGCAGGTAGTTATCGCTCAGACCCAACGACAAACTCTGTAGCGGTTCCTATCTATCAGACAACAAGCTATCAATTTGATAGCACCGAACATGCAGGGAATTTATTTGCGCTAAAAGAATTGGGCAATATCTATACTCGTATTATGAACCCTACTACAGCTGTTCTTGAGGAGAGACTTGCAGCTCTAGAAGGTGGATTAGCAGCACTTGGCGTCTCTTCAGGGTCTGCTGCAATCGCATTATCTATTCAAAACCTCGCATCTGCGGGAGATAATATTGTCTCTTCTCCTCATTTATATGGTGGCACTTGGAATTTATTCACAAGCACATTCAAGCAATTTGGAATAGAGGTTCGGTTTGCTGATCCAGATAGGCCAGAGAGCTTTGCTGAATTAAGTGATGATAAAACACGTGCTTATTATGGAGAAACTCTGCCTAATCCCAAGCTAAAGCTATTCCCCACCAGTGAAGTCGCAGAATTAGGCAAAATACGCGGGATTCCGCTTATCGTTGATAACACAGCAGCACCAATTACCTGTAAACCGATAAAAGATGGCGCTTCTGTGGTTGTGCATTCTCTCACCAAGTTTATTGGCGGCCACGGCACTTCCATTGGCGGGGTGATTATTGATAGCGGACATTTTGATTGGGTTGCAAAACCAGAGCAACAACCTTTGATGAATACGCCTGATGATAGTTATCACGGCGCAATCTGGGGCCAGCTGGTTCCAGAAGCTCTTGGGGCCCCTATTGCTTTTGCAATAAGAGCGCGGGTGGTGGCTCTTCGTGATTTGGGACCTGCAATTTCGCCGACTAACGCATTTCAGATTATTCAAGGGCTCGAAACATTGCCATTGCGATATAGAGAGCAGCAATCAAATGCTCAAAAATTGGCAGATTATTTTAAGAATCACAAAGAAGTTACGAATGTTATTCATCCAAGTCAATTTTCAGGTTTGGATAAAGAGCGAGCGGATAAATATATGCATACAGGATATGGCCCATTGCTTGGCATAGAGCTTAAAGGCGGTGAAAGTGCCGGCAGAAAGCTAATTGATAATCTGAAAATGATTTATCATGTGGCAAATATTGGCGATGTACGCACACTTGCTATCCATCCAGCATCAACCACCCATTCTCAGCTAACCAAAACAGAGCAGCTTGCTGCTGGTGTAACGCCTGGATATGTAAGATTTTCAGTAGGGATAGAGCATATTGATGATATTATTGCTGATATTGAACAGGCACTGAATTTGTAAATCAATAATAGGCAAGGGGGGCTTCTGGGATTAATATCGAGTTAGACATTTTGTCCAGCAACAAACCCAGATGACCAAGCCCATTGGAAATTATACCCCCCTAGATGCCCTGTTACATCTATTACCTCTCCAATGAAGTAAAGCCCTTCTTGCGATTTAGACTGCATGGTTTTTGCAGAAATAGAATCCACATCTACGCCGCCGCAGGTAACCTCTGCGGTGCGATATCCCTCGGTTCCATTTGGAATAACAAGCCATTTGTGGATGCGCTCACTCAAAATTTGTAATTTTGCGTGCGATAAATCGGCAAGCCTTCCAGCAAGCCCAAGCTCGTTTAAAATATCTTCTGCAAGTCGTTTTGGCAGATGCTGGCTGAGGGCTGTATGAATAGATTGTTTGGGCGACTCTGATTTACAACGTTTCAAAAAATCTATTAAATCAAGCTCCGGCAATAGATTAATTGTAATCTCGCGATTCTCATCCCAATAAGAGCTTATTTGTAACACTGACGGGCCAGATAGACCGCGATGGGTAAATAACAAGCCTTTTCTGAAGCAAATTGTCCCAAAGGAAATTTCGGCATCGACACTAATCCCTGAAAGTGCACGGCATCTATCTAGAAATTCAGAATGAAAGGTGAGGGGCACCAAAGCTGGCTTCAGGCTTGTTACTTTAAGACCAAACTGCTGGGCAATATCATACCCGAATCTGCTGGCACCAATCTTAGGAATTGATAAACCGCCTGTTGCTATTACTAGGGATTCGCATTCAATTGCTTCGATAGCATCGATTGCTTTAACGCTTACCTTATAGCCGCTCCCAGATGCTTCTATCGTTTTAATATATGTTTCCAGCTGCAGAATTACGTTTGCGCGGTCACACTCGTCTAGTAGCATTTTTATAATATCTTGAGCACTATTATCGCAGAAAAGCTGACCTAATTTTTTTTCATGAAAATCAATTTTATGAGATCGTACTAATTCTATAAAATCTCTTTGAGTATATCGGCTAAAAATAGATTTACAAAAATGGGGATTATTAGAAATAAATGCAGACGGGCTTGAATAGTGATTTGTAAAATTGCATCTACCGCCCCCTGAAATCCGGATTTTCTCAGCTGGCTTTTTTGCATGATCTAATAGTAGCACAGACCTGCCTCTCTTGCCGGCGATATGAGCGCACATTAACCCTGCCGCACCTGCGCCTATTATAAGTACATCAAATTTACGCATTATAGTTTTTTAACCAAATAAAACTCATCCATCAACTGCCTCATTAACGGCGATTGATATCCCTGCCGTTATTATTGTTTACACCGAACAGGAAAGCTTTTCTATCTTCGGATTAATTTTTATCAGATACCTATCCGGCAGATCCAAAATATAAATTTTAATATAATGACGCATCGCATTAGCTGAGCTAGGGTGCTGTACTATTGTTAAGTTTTGAGGTTTAGATGAGTATTTCTAGCAAATTACAGTTTTTATATATAAAACAGGTTCCCAAATTAATCTGGAGATCGCCAAAGGCGTTGACCTTCCAGCCCCCTGTTATAAGCTTATTGGTGTTACTTTCTGGTTTGGTTTTATTTGGCCTTGGGGAAGCGCTCTTGCTGGCTGCGGGAGCCGGCGTTAGCCCATGGACTACCTTAGCAGAAGGGATAAGCATATTAACTGGCTGGACTATCGGATTTGCTACTTTTATCATTAGCATCGCTGTTTTGCTAACATGGATACCCTTGCGTCAAATGCCTGGATTGGGAACAATTGCGAATGCGTTTATTGTGGCATTGATGCTAGATATATCGCTACCCTATCTTCCAAAACCAGATCTATATATTTTTCAGATCCTGCAATCCCTCATCGGAGTGTTAATCGTTGGATTTGGGGCAGCAATTTATCTTAGTGCCAATCTTGGTCCAGGGCCAAGGGATGGTCTTATGACAGGATTAACACGCGTTACAAACCTTCCTATTTCTCTGGTTCGAAGTACGATAGAAATATTAGTTGTGGTATCTGGTTGGATGTTAGGTGGCACGGTTGGGGTAGGCACGGTATTATTTGCGTTTCTGGTTGGACCCTCAATTTCTGCTGGCTGTTTTATGCTGCATCATTTAGTCCCCCCACAAAAGAGCCAAGAATAAACAAGAATAAAAATGCCGTTTGCTACCTGTTAATCAAGAATTTCCGTGATGCGAAGTTTGGCTATTTTTTCAACCTGCATACAAGCTTCATCAAATTCAACGGAGTTTGAATTATTCACCATTATCTTGAATTGAGTGAGAATTTCTGATTTTGTCAGCCCCTCTACCGCGATAATAAATGGAAATCCGTGCTTATCCATATAGGCTGTGTTTAAATCCTGAAATTTTGAGAATTCTTCTGGGGTTAGCTGATCAAGACCTGCAGATTTTTGCTCATTAGTGGATTCTGGCGTCAGCTCTCCGCGTTGTGCTAGTTTTCCGGCAAGATCGGGGTGCGCCAATAGCACGTTAAGTCGTCTTTCATGTGTGGATGCTTTGAATATGCCTGCCATCGCATCATGCAGGCCCTCAGCACTATTAAAAGCCTCTACCATACCTGATTGAAATAATGCTTCTGCGATCCAGGGTGATTTCTCAAATACGCCTCCAAATATCGCTAAAAACTCTGTTTCAGTTAATTCTGAAGGGGTGATCTTCTTAGTCATGTATATCTCCAGAAAACATGGGCTTAATGTTGATTTAACAAAAGGTTTTATTTAGTATATTAGTCTTTAATGTCTATCTAAGCAATTTCCAAACGCATTTCATATATAAACTATTGAGCATGGTTAGGTTTATAAGGGCAGCGTTTTTCTATCAAAAGGGGGATAGTGGGTTCAATGACGAAATGTGACATAAATATAAACCTGTCGCGGGTACTGACGATGGTGGCAATCATCGCGATGCTATTCTTTGTAAAAATAGGTTTATCTGAAGAATTAAAAGTAGAAATGCTTGATAAGTCTTACGCACCAGAAATTCTATATTCACATGTGGGCGATAAGATTATATGGCTAAAATCAAAAGGTCATAATGTTGAGTTTGTTGCTGGCCCTGATAGTGTTTCACTGCCTAAAAGAAGCAAAATGAATAAGCAGTATGATATCGTATTAGAAAAACCAGGCATTTATTATTATTGGTGTACGCCGCATAAGGGCATTGGAATGATAGGACTTATAGTGGTCGGCGGTGATACCTCAAATAAGGCCGCCATCGCAGAGGCAAAAGCCTTCGGAAAAAGCAAAAAGAAATTAGCAAGCATGCTGGAAAAACTATAATATCTCGATTAATTTTTTTCGTACCATTGGGCGATTAACGTGCGCTCTGCTATCTCCATAGATGCTAAATTAGCTGGTGGCATGGCATGCGAAATAGCAGAATTTACATAAATTTGGCGGGCATGTTTTAAAACATCAAGCTCAGTTTCTAAAATAACATGTTTTGGAGCAATAACAATGCCATCGTAATAAGGCTCAGCTGCATGGCACATATTGCATCTTGTATAGACAATTTCAACAATCTCGTCGAAATTCTCTGCTTTTGCGAGTTCAACCTGCTTTTTCGTTAAATTTGCTTGCGATATTGTTATTTCTGCGCGCTCATTCATATTACCTTTAAACGCTGGATAGACAGATAAAATAATCACTATGATGAACAGCCCCAAGGTTGCGAACCATGTCCAAATCGGATTGCCCTTCCTTGCATGAATTGTATTAAAGTAATGGCGTATGGTAACACCCATTAAGAAAACAACGGATGCAATAATCCAATTATATTCTGTTGAAAAGGACAGTGGATAATGATTAGACAACATCAAGAAAAGAACTGGAAGTGTTAGGTAGTTGTTATGCGTTGAGCGTTGTTTGGCAACAAACCCATAGTGGGCATCTGGCGTCTTACCAGCTTTTAGAGCGGCAATTACTATCTTTTGTTTTGGGATGATAACCATGAAGACATTAAAAGCCATTATGGTAGCCGTAACAGCGCCTAAATGAATAAAGGCAGCTCTTCCTGTAAATATCTGGTCAAATCCCCATGCTAATACAACAATATAACCAAATAGAAGAATCATCAGTAAATTACTGTTTTTCCCAATGCCACTCTTGCATAGAATATCATAGATTATCCAAGTAATGCCAAGAGAGGTAATCGATATAAAAATGCCAAGATAAATAGGCATAGCCATTTTATTATCATCAATCAGAAATATATCAGCGCCGAGGTAATATACGATAGCCATTAAAGCAAAACCGGATATCCAGGTGGCATAAGCCTCCCATTTAAACCAAGTTAAATGCTCAGGTAGGTGAGAAGGCGCTACGGTATACTTTCTGATATTATAAAATCCGCCACCATGAACTTGCCATTCCTCGCCTGCAATTCCGTCTTCATTGGCACTAATTTTCCTTAATCCTAAATCAAGCGCAATAAAGTAAAAGGAGGTTCCAATCCATGAAATAGCGGTTATAACATGTAACCAGCGAACGGCAAATTCAAGCCATTCCCATAATACAGGAATTAAAAAATCGGCATCCATAAATTCTACTCTCAGCTCCCCCGATAAGTGCTATATCCATAGGGTGATAATAGCAACGGGACATGGTAATGTGCGTATTGATCCCTTATCATAAATTCGATTTTAATGTGATCATAAAATGGTTCTTCAACAAGTTGATGATTTTGCTTTAGATAATTTTTAACGCTAAAAATCAGAGCATATTTACCTGTCTTAAAGTCCGCCTCTGACAATAAGGGGGCTTCTGTTCTGCCATCTGAGTTTGTAGTGACCTGGTGAATGAGGTCCCCGCCATCATTAAAAAGCTCAATCGGAATATCGAAGCCAGGCTTGCCTATTCCAATATCAAGAACATGTGTGGTCAGATAACCATTATTCATTTTATTATCTCATAACAAATCGCATTAAAATTCACTGTAAAACGTTATCTATTAAAATACAAATAATTCCGTTTTAGTTACATCAACGCCAGCAAACCCATATTTTAATTTCAAAAAGCTAAAATATAATGTAATTTTTTCTTAGTGTATCAGTAATATGTCCGTTTTAACCTCTTTTCGAAAAAGGTTTATTGAAATGCGTGAAGATATCATTTTAATGCTGAATGGCGAAATAGAGAGAATACTCCCTATAAAATCAGACCTCACACTGATGAACTGGTTAAGAAACAATAAAAATTTAACTGGTACGAAAGAGGGATGTGCAGAGGGTGATTGCGGCGCATGCACGGTTGTCATAGGAAGGTATGACTATAGCTCCAAAGCGGTTGCATGGCGCGCTGTTAATAGCTGTATTTTATTTTTACCGATGCTTGATGGATGTTCGGTTCGAACTGTCGAGGGATTAGCCTCTAATACTGGTGAGTTGCACCCAGTTCAGACAGCTTTTGTTGAAAATCATGCCTCACAATGCGGATTTTGTACACCTGGTTTTGTGATGTCATTATATGCTGGCTGGTGCAAAAATCGTATTCTAGATAATGCAGCGATAGATGATTTATTTGCAGGTAATTTATGCAGATGCACTGGTTA
>JAACDT010000055.1 GCA_009936885.1 Alphaproteobacteria bacterium | reverse complement strand
GGTGGCAAAAGATTAAGACCCATGCTGTGCATCGCTGCATCAATGGCAAGTTCTAAAAATACCAACACATCGCCCGAAAGCGCTTTATATCTAGCGGCCTCAGTCGAATTTATCCATAACGCAACACTGCTTCATGATGATGTGATAGATTCGTCCGATCAAAGGCGCGGAAGGCAAACCGCAAACGTAGTTTGGGGAAATGAGGCTAGTGTATTGGTCGGGGATTTTTTATTTGCACGCGCATTCCAGCTTATGGTGGAGACAAATGATATTTGGGTACTCGAAAAACTTTCTGTGGCAGCGGCGCAAATAACCGAGGGTGAAGTTAAACAAATGTCCATGCTAGGCCAACCCGATAGACCTGTATCAGATTATTTTTCAGTGATAAAGGGTAAGACGGGTGTTCTGTTCGCTGCTGCTGCTCAAACAGGGGCAAAAGTCGGTGGCGGGGATACAATAATGTGCGAGGCGTTTCATCAATACGGATTAGCACTTGGAAACGCATTTCAGATTATGGATGACGCGCTAGATTATGGCGCCTCTGACAGTCAAATTGGCAAGGACCTCGGCGATGATTTTTCAGAGATGAAAATTACACTACCTATAATTCTAGCTTGGCAGGATAGCTCTGATAAAGAGCGGGAATTCTGGGAGCGGACTCTTAACACAGGTAAGCAGCGTGAGGGTGATTTTAAGCAGGCACAACTCATTATTAATAAATATAGCTGTATTGAGAGATCTCTTGATTTTGCAACTGCAGAGGTAGCAAAGGCGATAAATGCTATCTCTGTTATTCAAGATTCGATGCTGAAGGATGCCTTAATTGAAGCTGCTGAATTTTCTGCATTTCGAGATAGCTAATAATGCTAACAGCCTTATATAATAATTAACAGCGCCGAAGATTAAAAGGTGGAGTTTTTGAATAACAAATCTTCCTTTATTAAATTGGAAATCTCTTTAGCTCTATAGCCTGCACGCCTTGCCCATTTGCTGTCTAACACCTGAATTGCGGCCTCTTGATAATCTAAACAGATCAATGCCTATTGGTTTATCAAGATAGTTTCTCGGCAATCTTTCAGCGTAATTGCAGCTCCCTCTCAATCCATTTTTAATTGGTTATTGTCGATTGAATTAAATTCTTGTGATGGCATTTTTACCTCCGCGTCTTCGATAAGATTAAATACAACCGTAGCGAAATTAAACAGGCCTTTGGAAAAATAGAGGCTGGCAATCCATCAAGGATTAAGTGTACATAAATTAAAACACGCGTCTATTTGCGTTAACATATTGGCGCCGATTGCAAGGAGACCTTCTTTGGGTACATCAAGATATTCTAAAACCGGCAAATGGCGGTCGGGGAAGCAAAAGGCAAGGTCGAACAGACAGAAACTTCCAAAAAATACGCCAGATATTAAAGTAAAAATAAACCGTATTTCTAGTAAAGGTGATGGCGTAGGATTAGCAAGTTGGAGAGAATACGAACCAGAAAATAAAGTTGAATTTTACATTCCAAATACGCTTCCAGGCGAGGTAGTGCGCGCGCAGCCAATAACTAAAATAGGCAATAGATTAGAAGCTGATTTATTGGAATTAGTGACGCCTTCACTTGAGCGGAAACCGCCAGAATGCAATTCATTTTCGAGTTGTGGCGGATGTCAATTACAGCATATGTCGTTCAGCAAATATAGGAGCTGGAAGCAACAAAGCATTCTTGAACTCCTCTATAATTCAAACATAAAAATTCTGGATTTTGGCGGCCTTTTTACATCACAAGACCAGAAAAGACGCCGCGCAAATTTTAAGTTTAAACGCACTAAAGAAAAAAGCTTTATTGGCTTTTATGCCAGCAGGTCATATCAAATTATCGAACTTGATAACTGCGCTGTCTTAAGCGAAGCATTACTGGTAACTAAAGAATTAATACGTGAAGGGCTTGATAGAATTATGCCAATGGGCATTACAGTAGCGATTAATGTGAATCACTATGAGAATGGAAGCGATGTATTAATTATACCCGAACAAAAATTACCAGATAACACGGAAATAGAATTGGCTAGCTGGGCATCTGGAACCAATATTAACAGAGTTTCTATTGTGTATACAGACCGAGATAAATCGCGTTTGCTGTATCAAAATAGTGCTCCTTTCATCAAGTGGGGTGGTATCTCAATCTCTCCGCCCCCAGGCATCTTTCTACAGCCAACCCTATTCGGGGAGAATGAGCTTCAAAATCAAGTGTTTCATGCTCATAAGGGTGCGACAGATTGTTTGGATTTATTTGCGGGGTGCGGAACATTAAGCGCAAAATTGCTATCACAAAAAGTTAGGATAACCGCGATTGATAGTCACAAAGAATGCCTTGAGGCTTATCAAAGTGGCTACAGGAATTTTGCGCAGGATAATTTATTAAAAACGGAAACCCGTAACTTGATAGAAGCACCTGTCAGATCTGAGTTCATGAAAGATTTTGATGGTATAATTCTAGACCCTCCACGCGGTGGCGCTTACTCACAAATAAAACAAATTGCGCAAACCAATTGCCCATCTGTAACCTATGTTTCGTGCAATCCCTTTAGCTTTATCAAGGATGCTAGAATATTGCTGGACGCTGATTATCAGCTAACACATTTGAGCATATTAGATCAGTTTAACTGGACCACTCATAGTGAGTTAATTGGCAACTTCCAGAGATAATAAGTTCTTCCTAAATTTGTTTATCAACATCTAAACAGGAATAAATTGATATGATAGTAAAACGATCAATCACGATAAAGAAGCATTCAACCTCGATTTCGCTCGAAACCCCTTTCTGGGTTAGTCTGAATGAAATCGCATCTAGTCGCAAAATGTCTCTTGCATCCCTTGTAAGTGAAATAGATGAAAGAAGAAGCACACACCCTAAATTGGGGCTATCTAGCGCTGTTCGAATTTTTATTCTTGAATATTATAAAAATTAATTAATTCTTCCTTGCTCGTAAAACTGTGTCAATTTACGCTAAGTTAGACTGAGTTAAACATTTTTGCGATGGTGAGGATAATAATGAAGCGCGTGGCTATTCTTCAAACAGGGGTAAATAATCCCAAAATGTCCGCAAGCTACCCAGATTATCCTGGTATGTTTAGAAGTCTTATTGGACAGGCGCAATCAACCCCCATGATTAAACTTACAAGCTTCCCTATAATGGATGGCTCTTCCGTGCCTGAAATCAATAAATTCGATGGTTTTCTTATTACTGGTTCTGCTTCAGGTGTCTATGAGAATACAAGCTGGATGAAGTCCCTGTTTGCTCTTATTAGAGAAGCTCACAAGAGAAAGAAAAAAATAGCGGGGTTTTGCTTTGGTCATCAAGCAATAGCTGTGGCACTTGGAGGTGCGGTAATAAAATCAGAAAAAGGCTGGGGTGTAGGCATTAGAAAACATTCTATATCTGACACAAAAAATTGGATGAGACCTGAAAAAAAAGACCTTGAGCTAATCTATATGCACCAAGATCAAGTCATAAAACTACCCGATTCTGCTGAGGTATTGAGCGGAGATGAATTTTGTCCATTTTCAGCATTTTCTATTGGAGAGCATATATTATCCATGCAAGGCCATCCTGAATTTTCTCCTGAATTTACGCAAGATTTAATCGCATTACGCACCCGCAACATTGGGCAAGAAAAAGCAACTATTGCTCTAGAATCACTATCAAAACCGCATGATGGGCCTATTGTCGGTCAATGGATAGTTAACTTCTTTTGCGATACATAATTAAAGCCCAATAGCGCCGAAACAATAAATATTATTTTGTGTCACTCTCCTGAGAGAAACAGATATGAGAACTATACTTGGCTTAGATACAGGAGGCACTTTTACGGACGCGGCTATTATAAACGCCGAGGATTCGTCTGTAATTAGAACTTCAAAATCACTTACAACGAGACAAGATTTATCTATTGGTGTTGGCAATGCGATGCGCCTTGCGCTTGGCATAGAGGCTCCCAGTGACATGTTAAATTATATCTCAGAAAATTATATCTCAGGCACACATCAAAAATTGACAATAGAAGACATAGAGCTTGTATGTCTGTCCACTACTCTTGCCACTAATTCCATAGTTGAAAATGCGGGCTCCCATGTCGCTTTAGTGCTCATAGGTTTTGCAGAAGACGTCTTGGAGCTAGGCAAGCTTGGAAAGGCAATTGGGCAAAATCCAGTAATTTTTATAGATGGCGGACATAAATCAGATGGAACCGTCCGGTCGCCGCTGGATACCAAATCACTGTTGCAAGCTATAAAATCAACTGCGCCGCAAGTATCCGCATTTGCAGTTGCAAGTTATTTTGCCACACGCAATCCAGAGCATGAAATAATAGCAAGGGATTATATCAGAGGGCATACCCAAATGCCTGTAAGTTGCAGTCATGATCTATCTGCATCTCTTGGTGGGCCGAAGCGGGCATTAACTGCTTTTTTCAACGCAAAGCTCATAAGCTTGCTTGAAAAGCTGATAAATGCAACTCAGCAGCAGATGCACCATATTGGCCTAAACTGCAAGCTAATGGTCGTTAAAGGGGATGGATCTCTTGTTTCTGCAGATTTTGCAAGAGAGCGTCCAGTAGAAACTATTCTGTCTGGTCCAGCGGCTAGTGTCTCAGGCGCCGCATTTCTTGCAAACCAGAGAACAGCAATTATTTGTGATATTGGTGGCACAACAACCGACATTTCAATACTCAAAAATGGGATGGTTGATTTAAGCGAGGATGGCGCTAAAATTGGCGGCTGGAGCACAATGATTGAGGCTGTAAAAATATGGACAAGCGGAATCGGAGGCGATTCTGAATTACATATTGGTTATGATTCTCCTCCATCTTTTATAAAATTAGGCCCTAGAAGAGCGCTACCGTTATCGCTTCTTGGTGCACAATTTCCAGCTTGCATTGCTATTATGGAACGTCAATTATTAGCGCCAATTGCTCTTGCCACTGATGCGCGGTTTATAATTCCACTAATGTCAGAAAAAACACCCAGCTGGCTTGCAAGGTCAGAGGCTAAAATGGCAGGGCGCCTGATAAAAAATGGTATTTCTGCAATTGCGGATATAGCAGATACGCAAATTGCATTAGGAGCCCTTGATAGACTTATCAGCAAGGGACTTGCTCAACTAAGTTGCTTTACTCCGACAGATGCGGTGCATATTCTTGGAAGCTTCGATATCTATAATAAAAAGGCAGCCATTTTAGGTGCACAGCTATTTGCGCGGCAAAAAGACAATAAAGGGCAAGTGATTGCCAAATCTGCCGAAGCATTATCACAAATTTGCTTAGATAAATTAAGCTTTGTGTCATCTTTGAAAATTTCAGATGCAGCAATAGCAGAAGAGGGCGGAGCAGAAAATACAGCCTCAAACACGCCTGCGATTAAAGCAGCACTCTCTGAGAGAACCCAGCAATCACATTTGCTGCAACATGATATTCGTTTATTATCGCCAATTATAGCACTTGGCGCATCTGCAAAAACACATTATCCAAACATAGCAGAGCGTTTAAATACTTCTTTAGTTATTCCTGAATATGCGGAGGTTGCAGGTGCTATCGGCGCTGCAATCGGCTCAATTCATCAACATAGTTCGATTACAATTACGCAGCCACAAGAAGGGGTGTTTAGGGTACATTTAACAACGGGCATCGAAGATTTTGAGATGTTGGATGAGGCCATTGAAAGAGCAAAGCAAGCGGCAACAATAGTATCAGAGCAAAAAGCTACAAAAGCAGGTGCAACTAAAACCAAAACCACCTTATTTAAAAACGTTCAAAGAGCTGATCTTGGAGCTGGCAAAAGCTTGTTTATTGAAGCGGTAATAACTGCCAAAACCGCTGGGAGTGCCACCTCAAACCCTAATGTTTAATCGCCCCCTCACTTCTTGATTTGGCCTCAACATTATAGATGTTTGAGTTTCACCTTCGTCGAACTGGGCGTCTTCCAGACGGAGGTTGAATGGGCGCATTAATTTCAGCTTTTAACTTTGTATTTTGTGCTGATTTTGCCATCCCAGGAGCATCTAGTCCAAGCTGTTTATTTTCAATACGTTTTAATTCATCCCGCAATCTTGCAGCTTCTTCGAATTCAAGATTTGCAGCAGCATCACGCATTTTTGTCTCAAGCTCTGCAATTATGGTTGAAATGTCTTTTCCGTGCAGGCTTGCATCCTTGCTTCCCACTTTTACAGTTACCCTATCTGCTTTTTCGTAAACAGAATCTAGAATATCAGTGATATCCTTTTTGATTGTCTCAGGTGTGATGCCATTGGCCTCGTTCCAAGCGGTTTGCTTATCGCGGCGTCTTTTAGTCTCATCAATGGCATATTGCATGGAATCTGTAATCCTATCTGCATATAAAATCACTCTTCCTTCTG
>JAACDT010000274.1 GCA_009936885.1 Alphaproteobacteria bacterium | reverse complement strand
GTGAGATTTACATCTAGCACCGATTGCCAATCTTGAATTTTCATTCGCATCAACAACCCATCAATTGCAAATCCAGCATTATTCACAAGAATATCAATAGGCGCGCCAGATGCCTCGCTAGCATCAGCAATAAGATTGCCTACCGCATCTAAATCACTAAGATCAGCTGTCACTACCGAGTTGTTTGTGCCTAAATGCTTTGATAATGCGACTAGCTTTTCTTCGCGGGTACCATGTAATACAACATGCGCCCCTTGAGCATGTAGAAGAGTTGCAATAGCGCTACCGATACCGCCACTTGCGCCGGTTATAAGAGCTGTTTTTCCACTTAAGTTAAACATATGAAAATCCTTATTTTTTTGGGGGGTTATTTTTTGACATAACTTGGCCATGCCACGATATTTATTATAATTAAACAGATAGGTTAAGAAAAATACTCCGTTATATCTTGAAAGGATTGAAGGGAGGTGGTTTTCACATCTGGAACAGTACGCTTTACAAGCCCAGACAGCACTTTGCCAGTTCCAATTTCAACAAAATCTGTAACCCCCTGTTCCGCTAAGTTTAACAATGTCTCTCGCCATCGAACTCTGGCTGTAACTTGGCTAACTAAATTTAATCGAAGTTGTTGAACATTTCCTTCAGGCATCGCTGTGAAATTGCAAAAAACGTCTAGCTGCGGTGTTCTAAATTCACTTTCGGACAAATGCTCAGACATTATATCAGCAGCTGGAGCCATCAAATCGCAATGGAATGGCGCGCTAACAGGTAACATAAGACTTCTTTTTATCCCGGCTTGCTTTGCCAACTCGCATAGATCTTCAACAGCTTGTTTATGACCGCGTACCACTATTTGCCCTGGCGAATTATCATTCGCAATTTGCACCACATAGCCTTGTTTTTTAGAATTTAATGTTGTTATCAGCTCATCTATTTGATTTATATCAGCACCAAGAATAGCCGCCATAGCACCTGTTCCAACAGGAGTTGCAGATTGCATTGCATCGCCTCTCAGCCGAAGTAGTTGCGCTGCTCTGGAAATTTCTATCGATTTAGATGCCGCAAGGGCTGAATATTCCCCAAGCGAATGACCAGCAACAAACGAGGCGTGATTTTCAACATTGCCAAAACGTTCTTCAATCGCTGCAATCACAGCAAGAGAGCTTGCAAAAATCGCAGGTTGTGCATTCCGTGTCAATTGAAGTATTTCGGCAGGACCCTCTCTCATAATAGAAAACAAATCCTCTGAAATTGCGTCATTGACCTGCTCAAACACCGCTTTTGCTGATGCGCTTTGAGCTGCAAGTTCTGCGCCCATCCCCACTATTTGTGTGCCTTGACCTGGAAATAAAAATGCAACAGGTAAATTCATGTTTTTCATCCTAATTGTATCGTTATGGTATACCGCTAATCTATGGTTAAAAATCGGTGTACCTCATTTGCTATATATGGTGAAGTGCATTTTTTTAACTGCTATCTTGCAAATCCTTACAAATTAATGCATAACCTCGATATTCCCGTATGATTTATGTGTAAATCCACATTAATTACACTCCCTTGCCAGCAGCTGTGCTGGCTTGTCACAAAAACAAAAAATAGTGACGATTAGCCATAAGGAGAGAATTATGAGGCTATATGAAAGCGTGATAATTGCACGCCAAGATGTGTCTTCTGGACATGTAGAAGAGTTATTAAATGAATTTTGTGCTATCATTGAAAATGATGGCGGCTCGATCCAAAAACGTGAATATTGGGGTCTGAGATCCCTTGCTTATCGGATTAAAAAGAACCGAAAAGGCCATTATGTTTTATTAAACATCGAAACAGAGCCTGCAACGCTTGCTGAGTTTGAGCGTATTATGGGTCTGAACGAAGATATACTGCGCTTTATGACAATATCTATCGAAGCGGTAGATGAGGGCCCGTCTGTGATGATGCAAGTCAAGCCAGAGCGCTCAGAGCGCCCACGCTCTGATAGGGGGGAGCGCCGTGAGCTAGCCCAAAATACAGAAACCGCTAATGTTAGCGTCGCTGAAGGAGCTTAAAGATGACACAATTAGAAATCACACGAGAAGCGGTTCGT
>JAACDT010000054.1 GCA_009936885.1 Alphaproteobacteria bacterium | reverse complement strand
TGCGACGACAACCCTATAATCTAAGGCGCGACGGCCGTTAATTATCAGCTATTTAATTATCACCCATTTTAAGAGCTTCAAAAAAGGCATTTTGAGGGATGTCAACTTTTCCAAATTGACGCATACGCTTCTTACCTTCTTTTTGTTTATCAAGTAATTTACGTTTTCGAGAAACATCGCCTCCATAGCATTTTGCAGTAACATCTTTTCTAAGAGCTGCAATTGTTTCACGGGCTATAACCTTGCCACCAATTGCCGCCTGCAATGCAACTTTATACATCTGGCGTGGGATAAGGTCTTTTAATCTTATACAAATAGCCCTGCCCCTGTTTTCTGCTTGATCTCGGTGCACAACCATGGACAAAGCATCAACCGGATCCCCATTCACTAATATAGAAACTTTAACAAGATCGCCTAGCCTGTAATCTGCCATCTGATAATCAAAGCTGGCATATCCTCGTGTAATAGATTTCAGCCTATCATAAAAATCAAACACAACCTCGTTTAGAGGGAGTCTATATATTACCATAGCACGGCTCCCTGTATAGGTAAGGTCTATTTGCTCGCCGCGCCTTTCTGTACACAAACTTAACACCTGACCAAGATATTCATCTGGTGTCATAATTGTTGCTGTAATCCATGGTTCTGAAAGGCCTATAATTTTTGTAACATCTGGCATATCTGCTGGGTTATGGAGCTTTTCAACAACACCGTCAGTGCGCTCGATTTCATAAACAACAGATGGGGCTGTTGATATTAGCTCTAGCCCAAATTCACGGTTAAGCCTCTCTCTTATGACTTCCATATGAAGTAGACCTAAAAATCCGCAACGGAAGCCAAACCCGCTGGCAGCTGACGTCTCTGCTTCGAATGAAAACGAACTATCATTCAAGCTTAATTTTTCAAGCGCGGATCTGAGCTCTGGAAAATCAGCGCTATCTATCGGGAATAAACCGCAAAAAACAACTGGAACAGAAGGTTTAAACCCAGGCAAAATATCAGCACAAGGTTTTCGATCATCCGTAATTGTATCCCCAACCTTGGCATCAGAAACCGTTTTAACGCCTGCATTGATAAATCCTACCTCGCCAGGTCCCAACTCATCAATAATGGTTGGTTTTGGCCCAAAAATACCAACGCGCTCTATTGTATGTGTAGCGCCGGTAGCGCACATTCTAATCTTCATACCTTTTTTTAAAACACCATCACGCACCCGCACTAATGTCATGACGCCAAGGTAGGAATCATACCAACTATCAACAAGCAATGCTTTTAGAGGTGCAAGCCTATCACCCTCTGGTGGCGGTAAATCATGCACAAGTGCCTCTAACACCTCATCTATTCCAAGGCCTGTTTTAGCAGAAACAGCTATCGCCTCGTCTGCTGGAAGCCCAACCACCTCTTCTATTTGTGCTTTAATACGCTCAGGCTCTGCTGAGGGAAGATCCATTTTATTTAAGACAACAACAATTTCATGGTTAACATCGATTGCTTTATAGACGTTAGCCAGGGTTTGTGCCTCAACACCTTGACTTGCATCCACCACAAGCAGTGAGCCCTCACACGCAGCAAGCGATCGCGAAACCTCATACCCAAAGTCAACATGACCCGGTGTATCCATTAAATTGAGCTGATATTCCTCGCCATTCTGTGCCGTATAGGCAAGACGCACAGTCTGTGCTTTTATTGTAATTCCACGCTCACGCTCGATATCCATATTATCTAGCACCTGTTCCGACATTTCACGCTCAGACAGGCCACCACAAATTTGTATTAACCTATCAGCCAAGGTAGATTTCCCATGGTCAATATGGGCTACGATAGAGAAATTACGAATATGAGAAATAGGGCTCATGTGTGGATTTATTCTCCAAGTTTTTCAAGACAGATATACTAGATAAAAACTAAATTAGTTAATCCGTAATTTGTAAGCTAACATCATCAAATGCAAGTCATTTCAGTGTTTTCTTTCATTATCTGATATGGACAAGAGACACACCCCCTCATATCCAACAAAATAATGTGAATTAGATGATAATCGTTAGAAATTCTATATTAGATACGAAAAATCGTGATGAATCTTGACCGATAAGTTAGTCATGGTAAAAGATGAACGATAAATAACTCATTTCAGCAGGATTGGTTACCACCATGAGCACCAAAATGCCGGTACAAAAATACCAGCCCTATCCGCCAGTTGACCTTGCAGATAGAACATGGCCGTCGCAAATTATATCCAAAGCACCGATTTGGTGTTCTGTGGATCTGCGAGATGGCAATCAATCCCTGATAGAGCCTATGGATAGCAACCGAAAAATGCAAATGTTCCAAACTCTTGTTGATATGGGGTTTAAGGAAATTGAAGTTGGGTTTCCATCTGCATCAGAAACGGATTTTCAGTTTTTGAGAGAATTAATTGAGAGGGATCATATTCCAGACGATGTAACAATACAGGTCTTAACCCAAGCAAGAGAGCACCTTATCGACAGAACGATTGAATCGCTTGAAGGTGCGCATAAAGCTATTTTGCATTTGTATAATTCCACCTCTACCTTGCAAAGGCGTGTTGTATTTAATTCTGACAGGCAAGGCGTTAAAGAAATTGCAACAGATGGCGCCAAGCTCGTAGCTGACAGGCTAGGCAAGCTGAGCTCTGATACAGACATAAGATTGCAATACTCCCCCGAGAGCTTTACCGGAACAGAGCTTGAATACGCGCTTGAGGTGTGTGAGAGCGTGCTTGAAATTTGGCAAGCATCACAAGAAAAAAAAGTTATTATAAACCTTCCTGCGACAGTAGAAATGTCTACCCCTAATATTTATGCAGATCAGATAGAATGGATGCATAGAAATTTTTCAAATAGAAATGCGGTGATATTATCCTTGCATCCCCATAATGACAGAGGCACTGGCATTGCAGCCACCGAGTTTGGCCTTATGGCAGGGGCTGACAGAGTTGAAGGCACTTTGTTTGGCAATGGAGAGCGCACCGGAAATGTGGATATAATCACGCTTGGTCTTAATATGATGACGCAAGGAACAGACCCACAGCTGGATATGTCTGATATCCAGTCACTGGTAGATGTTGCAGAATTTTGTAATCAGCTTCCCGTGCATCAACGCCACCCCTATGCAGGTCAACTTGTACATACCGCCTTTTCAGGCTCGCACCAAGATGCCATCCGCAAAGGTATGGAGGCCATAAGCAAATCAAACGATATAATCTGGCAAGTCCCCTACCTTCCCATTGACCCTGCAGATATTGGGCGCACATATGAGGCTATTATTCGGGTAAACTCGCAATCAGGTAAGGCGGGTTCGGCCTGGCTATTAGAAACAGAACATCATATTAGAATACCAAGAGCAATGGAGGTTGAGTTTAGCCAGCTGGTTCAAACAGAGGCTGATACCAGCGGCGCTGAAATCACTGCTCGTAAAATTTGGGAAATTTACGAACAATTCTATGTTAATTTAAACGCGCCCTTTGAGCTAGTATCCTTCCAATCTCATCCAGTTTCTCGTTCTGCTGGTACTGAGCAAGTCACTGCCATCGTAAGTTATAAAGGCACAGAAACATCGTTTGTTGAAACTGGTAATGGACCAGTTTCAGCATTTGTAAATGGGTTTCGGAAAACCTTTGATGTTTCATTTAAACTAGCTGATTTTGGCCAGAACACACGCTCTAGCACATCACAGGCTGAAGCAGCTGCCTATGTTGAATTAAAAGTACCTGATGATAGTGGTAAATCTATTTTCGGCTCTGGAATTGATACATCCATAACCCAAGCCCCCATAAGGGCGCTTATTTCTGCAATTAATAGAATTTAGATCTGAATTATGGATATGGTTGCTTAAGCAATAGAACGATAATTAACAAAAAAATCCCAACCGCTCATTATCCGCGCAGCTTCCCAGCACATTGCTTCTCAACTGAAGCAACAATATCTGAACTGATTTGCTGAAGCTCAGCTTCTGTAAATGTAGCCTCATCAGGGGTAAGCTGAATTTTTACCGCAATAGACTTTTTGCCATCCCCTATTTCCGCCCCCTCATACACATCAAAAATACCAATATCTGATATTTTATCTTTTGCCGCCGCCCTAACAGCTCTTAATAGCTTGGCAGCACTTACTTCTTCATCCAGCACAAACGCAAAATCACGCTCAACAGGCTGAAAAGCAGAAAGCTTTAGCAAAGGTCGTGCTATATTTTTGCGTCTTGGCAAGGGAATTGCGTTGATATTGCAATCAAAGGCAGCAACTGGAACTTTAATATCAAATGCAGCAAGAATTTCTGGATGGATCATACCAAAGCTTCCGATGGCTGTTTTACCAAGCATCATATTGGCAGATTGGCCTGGGTGAAACCATGCAGGACCAGGCGTATTAAGTTGAATGGAATGACTAGAAACCCAAAGGGTCTCGCATATTTTTTCCATTATTTTCTTAGCATCAAATATATCAACAGAGCGTGCCTTATCCTGCCAGTCCCCGATTTGGTAATCCCCATTTAATACCCCCGCACATGACAGCGTCTGGCTTGCCTCATCTGTTCCGTGAAACACTGGGCCTATCTCAAACAATCTGACATTCTTAATACCGCGATTCATATTACGAGATAGTGCATTAAGTAAGTTAGGAAGAGTAGAAGGCCTCATACAATCAAGCTCACTGCTGATCGGATTTACCAGGGTGAGCGCATCATCCCCGCCCCCAAACAAGGCCGCATCAGACTGCGCCATGAATGAGAATGTAACCGCCTCATTAAGTCCAGCAGCCACTAGCATGCGCCGAAGATGAATCGGGCGCAGCTGTTCTTGTGAATAGGCTGGCTGGGCTACGACGCTCAATCGGGGCAGTGGCACCATCGGGAGCTTATCATATCCAGCAACGCGAATTATTTCTTCAACCAAATCTGCTTGACCGTCAATGTCATTTCGCCATGCAGGCGGGGTGACATTCCAGGTCTTATCTTTTCCTTGCTCGATAATAAAACCTAACTCATTCAAAATCTGTCGTTGTTGTGGATGCGAAAGCTCAATACCTGTTAACTGCTGTGTTAATTCTGGATTAAAATAAACACATCGTTGCCATACAACCCCAGCTCCAACGCTTACCTCACGGCTTATCTTACCGCCACATATAGACTGCACAAACCTTGCAATATAGCCAGACAGAAGGTCTGGGGACTCACCGTCCAACCCACGCTCAAAACGATAACGTGCATCTGAATTAATATTCAGCGTTCTGCCAGTAGCTGCAACACTGATAGGGTCGAATATAGCGATTTCTAAAAATAGGTTTTGTGTATCGTCTCTTATACCAGTTCGCTCTCCCCCCATGATTCCGGCAATATCATCAGCACCATCCCTATCACCAATTACCAGCATATCAGG
>JAACDT010000273.1 GCA_009936885.1 Alphaproteobacteria bacterium | reverse complement strand
GCAAGTATCAGATTTAAACCATCGCGCGCTTCATGTGTTTCTGCAATTCCACTATCTTGTAAGTCCTTCAACATAAGGGGATAATCGGATTGCCTTAGACCTCTTATTTGAAGGTTTGCTCTGTTGGTGATATCCATGAAACCATTTCCATGACGCTTTGATAATAATGCAATCATTTGTGCTTGGCGGCTTGTCAGCCTGCTAAAGGCAGGTTTTATTCTAACCAGCAATCCATCTCCTGACATCATTGGCATAAGCGCTGATGGGCACCATCCTTTGGCTTCTGGTTTATTCATTCCATTGCCTCAAAACTAGCTCGAATAGAATTACGTCTTGTTTGCCATAATCCTGCTTCATGTAATTTCTCAAAACAGTCCTGCATGGCATTAAGAGCGTCAGGATTAACCTTGCTCATAAAACTATTAATTTCTTGATCTCCCAAAGTAGCATCATGAAAGCTATCAAATAGATGACTTCCGACGACATTTGCAAGATTTGAAAAGGCTGCCATATGGAATAAGGTCGCCGCTATTTCCGCTGCACCGCGATGCCCATGACGCATCATTCCAGCAAGCCAATCAGGGTTCGCTGCTCTTGCATGCACAACGCGTGCAATTTCTTCTGAAAGGCTTCGTGTAATAGGCTTATCAGGATTTCTATTATCTAAATGATAGAGATTTGCCTCTCCGCCAATTTCTGCCTTGGCAGCTGCAAATCCCCCTTCGTGAGCTGCATAATCTGATGATAATAGGATATCGGTCTCTGGCATGTCTTGCATATGAACAAAGCTATCTGCTTTTTGAATGCGGGCAATCAGGGCCTTTTTATTCTGAGTTATCTGCGCGCCATTAACAGCATATTGGCTGGCATTAATCCAAGCATTTGCAGCCGCTATTCTACCTTCCTTATTAAATCGCTCTGCAGCGTCACCCATGCCAAGCCCATAGGAGGCAGGGGCAGGGCTAAATATACGGGCTGAATCATCATCTAGCATGCCTACAAACGGGTTGAATTCAATGCTTTCATCTCGTTCACGTAACACGTCAATCGCTTGCTGAAATAAGGTTGATAACGTTGGAAATACATCTCTGAACAGGCCAGATACGCGCAAGGTGGTGTCAATTCTGGGTCTATCTAATACAGCAAGAGGTAGAATTTCAAAACCCGTAACTCTGTCGGATCCGTTCGCCCAATCAGGCTTTATGCCCAGCAAATGAAGTGCCATGGCAAATTCCTCGCCTGCGGTTCTCATTGTAGCAGACCCCCATAAATCAACAATCACACCAGATGGCCAATCACCTTTATCTTGCAAGTGCCGCCTGACAAATTCTTCTGCTAGTTTAACGCCCTGATTATAGGCAGCTCTCGTTGGGACCGATAGCGGGTCTGTTGAATATAAATTTCGCCCAGTTGGTAAAACATCATATCGCCCTCTGTAAGGAGAGCCAGAAGGACCAGCAGCAATCCTCTTTCCAGATAATGCCTCAATCATGGATTTTTGCTCATTTAGAATAGATGGTTTGGTTTCAAAAGTGCATTGTGGTTGCCCGCCTCTGCCAAAAATATGCAAACCATCCCCAAACTGACTTTCTTTTATATCACATACGAATGCATCGATTCTGGTAAGTGCTTCTGAAGTGCTGCTTCCAAATTCAACTCCTAAATCCTCTGCAATTCCAAGTGATTCTGCTTCAAAGATAATATCGCTTTTAAGCCTGTCACGCCTTTTGGGGTCAAGACCATCTGCGATGGAGAATTCATCAAGCAAGGATTCTAGCTGACTAAATTGCTTTGGCGCAGTTGCTTGCTTTAGAGGCGGTGGTATGTGACCAAGAGTAACAGCGCTAATTCGTCTCTTGGCTTGTGCTGCCTCGCCAGGATCGTTAACGATAAAGGGATAGATGATTGGCAAATTCCCTGCCAGCACCTCTGGCCAGCACTCGTTTGATAAAGCAACAGCTTTTCCTGGTAGCCATTCCAACGTGCCATGTGCGCCAATATGAATAATGGCATCTGCCTTCATTTCTTTTTGAATCCATAAGTAAAAGGCAACATAGCTATGAGAGGGAGTTCGGGAAATATCGTGATAATCACTCTGTTTATTTTGCTTTATGCCTCGCTCTGGTTGTAATGCAATAACCGCATTTCCAAATGACAAACCAGCAAATTCAAACGCGCCATTTATGGCATGCGAATCTGCTTCTGGCTCGCCCCATTCGGCATTTAGAGCTTCTTGTAAATTTGACGGCAATTCGCTCAAAGCAGTTTTATAAGAGGCTATATCCCAAGATATTGTGTTATGGTTAAGAAGGCTTTCAAGAGGTTCCTTTATGGATTGTGCAGGATGACCTAGATCCTCTAATATCGCCTTAGCTGATGCAATAGCATCAAGGCCAACAGCATGTGCCATTTGCCAAGGACGGCCGGGGTAAGTGGATAAGATAAGAGCTGGTTTTTGCTCAGCAAGATGCGTTGTTTGTAGCCTGTGCCAATTTGCAATCTTATCGCAAATCGCGTAAATGCGCCGCTCATCAGGTTGATGCCCTATGGCTGCAAATTGCAGCGCTTCATCTATTGCTTCTGGTTCTTTAAAAGAAGCAACGCCTGCAAAAATACGGCCGTCCACCTCCGGTAATACAACATGCATTGCCATATCTGCTGGAGACAGACCTCTATCTGCTTCTGCCCATGCAGCACGATTAGACGTTGAAAATGCAATCTGAAAGACAGGCACATTCGCTATGTCAAGCGGAGAGCGGCCATCCTTGCCTCTTCCTGAAAAAGAAGTAGCGTTAATAAT
>JAACDT010000272.1 GCA_009936885.1 Alphaproteobacteria bacterium | reverse complement strand
ATTTTGGCTGGTATTGCAACGCCCACCGAATCTGCTGCGGTCGGCGCTGTTGGTGCTGTTTTACTTGCGGTTAGAAGAGGTGGTCTTTCATACACTAATTTAATGTTGGTATCGCGCGAGACAGTTAAAATTACATCAATGATTTTTATGATTTTAATAGGGGCTTCTCTATTCTCTCTCGTTTTTAGTGGGTTTGGCGGCGATCAATTGAGAGAGCAATTTCTAGCAAATTTGCCAGGTGGTGAGGTTGGCGCTTTTGTTACCGTCATGATGGTGATGTTTTTAATGGGATTTTTTTTAGATTTTATCGAAATCATTTTTATAATGGTGCCTCTTGTTGGCCCGCCCTTAATCGGGATGGGGTTTGACCCTATTTGGCTTGGTATTATGATTGCGGTGAATTTGCAGACCAGCTTTTTAACGCCACCATTTGGATTTTCTTTGTTCTATCTACGCGGTGTTGCACCGCCAGAGGTTCGAACCAATGATATTTATTTAGGTGTGTTGCCGTTTATTGGACTGCAATTATTTGCACTTCTGATGTTCTGGACTTTTCCAAATATAATCTCATGGCTACCAGAATTATTATTCTGATTTCTACAAATAACACCATAAAAAATATCTTAAAAATAATAAAAGATACGGTTTTAGTTATCGGCCAGAATACTCATACTCATTGTGAGAAGGCTTTTATTTTTTCAAATTCAAAGTGGTCTGCACTATCTTTTTTTGCATAATAAACGTCTTCAACAATTCCGTTTTCGCCTATTAATATATCTGTTACAGCAATATCAAGATGACCTTTGATTGGCATTGGAACGAATCCTTTTAAAATAGCTGGAAAAACACGATGGCCCTTAAAAAGTAAGGTTGATAATAGTTTTGAATATGAGCGCTCAATCTCATATTTTTTAAAATATTCAAAATGTTCATCTGCCAATATCGTGAATGGAAGAGAGCCATGTTTCTTCATAGTCTGTTGTAGGTTATCTATTGGTGAGTGGAAGATACCAACATGCATAAAGTTTTTACCAAACTCATTAAATTTCTTTTTGAATTCCATTAATCGTAAATTGCAAAAGCTACACCCAGCCACACGATAAAAAGTCACCAGAACTTTTCTGCCCTTAGTTTCAGACAGTTTAAACGCACCGCCATTTACTTGAGGGAGAATAATTTCGTCTAATTTATTCCCTTTAGTTATTTTCATTACTCAACCCGCTATACATCCGTTTATTATCTCAACTATCCCAATAACAACTTAGTTTTTTTTAGTCATTAAAAAAAGCTATTTGGTCAAATGCCTAAAAACATAGCAGAGGGAGCATAAATTTTCAGACCTGACATATTTAGTAAGTTTTTCAGAAAAGAGATGATATTGAAGCTTAAAAAAGGAGTTTAATAGTGTCAGAGAATAAGGTATTTTTCGAAAAATTTGCTGATTTTGTTGTTCGCAAACGCTTTTGGATGGTGCTACTCACACTCATTGTAGCTTTTGCAGTTTATGCAGGAATTCCCAATCTACGGCTTGACACTGATGGCCGGGTTTTTATGGGGCCTGATAATCCTGATAAGCAGACACTTGATTTGTTTGAGCAGGAATTTGCAAAGGATGATAATTTAAACATTCTTTTGATACCAAAGGACGGCGTTGTATTCTCACCAGAAACCTTACAAATAGTTCACGAACTTACCGAAGATGCGTGGAATTTACCGTATGTTCGGTTGGTAAATTCTATTACGCGCTTTCAAAATAGTTATTCAGAAGAGGATATGCTTGTGGTCGAGGATGTGATTCCTGACCCATATTTGGTATCACAAGCAGAAGCAGAAGCTGCTAGAAAAATTGCTTTATCACGTATTGAAATTCAAGGCTCTCTTATTAATGAGCAAGCTTCTATGACAGCCATTAATATAATTTTCAGATTGCCTGGGTTGAATTTGGCAAGCGAAATTCCGACGATTATGGCTGACGCAAATCCGCTATTGCAACGCTATCGCGATACCTATCCAGATCTGCAATTTCAAATAACAGGTTCTGTTCCGCTGGGGGAGCAATTTGCAGTTGCAAGTCAGGATGATGGTCAGAGTCTAACGCCTGCTATGCTGCTTGCCATGCTGCTTATTGTTGGTTTTTTACTCCGAACAATATCTGGTGTGTTTTCAGTTTTATTAGTAGCCACTTTATCGGCGCTAATTTCCCTTGGGGCGCTTGGCTGGAGTCTCATACCTCTTAACTCAGCAACAGCGATTGCGCCATTAATGATCATAACGCTAGCAGTTGCAAGCACGGTTCATATATTATCCTCGGTGCGCCAAACGATGCTTGAAACAGCTGATAAGCAGGTCTGGGCTACCAGGGCTATTAGTGAACACGGACTTGCAATTACAGTTGCTGTTTTTACAACAGCCATTGGTTTCTTATCTTTGAATTTTTCAATCTCACCCCCTTTCCAGCAACTTGGAAATATGGTGGCGGCGGGAATGGTTGGTGTTTGGGTCTTTACAATGTTTCTTTTGCCAGCATTGATATGCTGGTTGCCTATGAAACAGAAAAAGACATCTGCACTTACTGATAAGCTGATTATGAAGCTGTGCGAATGGGTTATTAAAAATCAAAAACTTTTACTTCTTTCAATACCTGTAATAATTATTTGTTTTGCAGTTGGTATTAGTAAAATAAAACTCGAAGATGACTTTCTTCGTTACTTTGATGAGAGATATGAAATCCGTCAGGCAACTGATTTTTACGAAGATAATATTGGCGGTTTGAATGTAATGGAATATCCAGTTGAGACTGGAGTTGAAAGTGGGATTAATTCTGTTGAATATCTGCGCACTATTGAGGATTTCACAGAGTTTCTAAGAGCCCAGCCACAAATAAGCTCTGTTCGTTCCATAACAGACATTATTAAGCGTTTGAATCAAAATATGAATGGGGATAATACAGAATTCTATAAGCTTCCTGAAACAGATGAAGAAGCATCTCAATATCTATTCTTATATGAGTTATCTCTGGGGTATGGAATGGATTTAACAGATCAGATAAATGTGGATAGATCCGCGGTTAGAATAACGGCTTATGTGCCGCGCACGACAACTGCTGAATTGCAGAGATTAGATGCCACTATCCAGGACTGGTTTGCTGAAAATGCTTCTGAATTACAAAGCCCTGTGACGGGTCAAACCCATGTATATACAATGATATCAGCGCGGGATGTACCAGCGATGCTTCAGGGTACTATTTTGGCTTTGATATTTATCTCTGGTGTAATCTTGCTGGTATTACGAAATGTAAAGCTTGGATTTATATCGCTGGTGCCAAATCTGGTGCCTGCTGCGATGGCATTCGGATTATGGGGATATACCGTCGGCTCTGTTACTTTGGCAGTATCCATTGTAGCAGCCATGACATTAGGTATTGTTGTCGATGATACTGTGCATTTTCTATTGAAATATGCAAATGCAAAGAAAAGTGGAAAATCACCAGAAGAATCAGTGCGATACGCATTTAAATCTGTTGGTATGGCGCTTACCATAACATCCATTGGCCTTGTTGTGGGGTTTGTTATTCTTGGCCAATCTGGTTTTGCCGTAAATAGAGATTTGGCAAGACTAACAGCCGTGACATTAGCGGTGGCTCTATTTGTTGATTTCCTATTCCTACCACCCTTATTAATTTGGATTGATAAAATGAAAAAGACATCTCTTTCAACACCGATAATTTTGCTACCATTGGCATTCTTGACAATAACGCCTTTTACTATTATGCCGCAACCTGCCTTGGCTTCTGCTGAGAAGGGGTTAGAAATCGCTGAGGAAACAGCCCTCAGAGATTACGGATTTGGGGATTTTTCTGTTGAGGGGCAAATGATACTAAGAAACAAAGCAGGCAAGGAAAGTGTGCGTAAATTTACAACAACTACCTTAGAAAATCCTGATTTGAGTGAGGGAGATAAAAGTGTGATTGTCTTCTCAGAGCCGCGCGATGTGAAAGGCACTGCTCTACTAACGCATACTAAAATAGAGCCCGAAGATGATTCTCAATGGATTTTTCTGCCTGCAATCAAGCGCACAAAACGGATTTCATCATCAAATAGAACAGGTAAATTTGTATCATCTGAATTTTCATATGAAGATTTAGGCTCAGAAGAAGTGGAGGATAATGAACATATCTGGCTTGCAGATATGCCTTGTCCAACTGATGAGAGCTTGACCTGTGCTCAAGTTGAAAGCCGTCCAAAAAATGCCCGTTCTGGTTATTCTAAGAGAGTGTCTTATACAGATTTGGATGAATATCGTGTGCATAAGATAGAATTTTATAATCGTCGCGGAGATTTAGAAAAAGTTCTAACATTCGACGATTATAGTCAGTATCTAGGCCAATATTGGCGCTCACACAAAATGATTATGGAAAATATTCAAACTGGAAAATCCACTAAGCTTAATTGGGGGGAATATAGTTTCAGAAAGGGTCTGACAGAACAGGATTTTACACCGCAGGCATTAGAGAGATCATCCAGATAAAAAAGGTTTAATTCATGAATAAATATGTCGCCTTGATGATTTCTGCTTGGATTATGGGTGCTAGTAATGTCGCTAATTCATTTGACTATATTGAACAATATGGAAAGGTTGAGTTTAAGGCCTCTAGCTATTTTGAAAACCCAGCTTTTTCTGAGCAGAATGATAATTTTGGGGAGGTTCAGATTGAACCCTCTTTATTTATAGAGCAAGGCTCAACGCAGACATTTATTCAACCACGTTTGAGAATAGGAGATACAGGTGCGGGCAGAGCTGATTTAAGAGAAGCTCATATTTCATTTAGGGCAAAAGAAATGGATATCCGCATTGGAAGCCTTCTGGAATTTTGGGGAAAAACAGAAAGCTATAATCCAAGTGATATAATCAATAGCTATGATTATACATCAGGTCTTGCAGATTCGCAGAAACTAGGGGCGCCGGCTTTTAAGGTTTCATCTGACCTTAAGGACGGCTATTTATCTTTACTGTTATTTCCTTTTTTTGTTGGAAATGTCTATCCTGGATTATCCTCGCGTGCCAGACTTCAGAACTTAGTTAGCAATGATACTGCTAGCTACTCAAATGATGCATCGAGAAACGATAATAGCTATGCGCTTCGCTATGAGGGGTATCAAGGCGATTTAGATTACGGTCTAAGTTATTTTGATGGAATAACGCGGGAGCCTTATTTTACTCTTGGCTCAGATGGTCGCCTTGTGCCTAACTATTTTCTAATTCAGCAAATCGGCGCTGATGTACAGTATTTGCTAGGAGATACAGCGCTTAAAACAGAAATAGTTCGCCGCACAGGTCAATTTAATGCAAATGGCGTAAAAGAAGATTATAGTGCTGGCGTATTTGGCGCCGAGCACAACATATATGGTGTGTTTGATAGCTCTTATGATCTGATTTTAGTGGGCGAATTGGCAGCAGATAGTCGTGGAAAAGATAGCCACACAATTTTTCAGAGAGATTTTGCAGTAGGGGCAACACTACTTTTCAATAACATAGATGATAGCGAAATCAACTTATTTCTTATAAGAGATTTATCCTATACCTCGCTGCTAACGCGCCTTTCTTATTCTACAAGGCTGAATGATCTATTTACGATTCAATCGAATTTGAATTTTCATTCGAATTTTGAAAAAGATGCAGGCCAAGCCGCTCTTGCACAAGATAGCAACGCTAGCATCACACTAAGCTATAACTGGTAATACCGCCTTCTTAGATGGGTTTAGGGCTAGATGCGGGCTGCTTCAAAAGCTGCCCAAGCAGCTTCAAACTTATCAATATCAAAATCACCGCGCTTAGCGGGGCCCAAAATTAGCTGTTCTGTTTCGAGTAATCTATGGATTGATGCTTCAAGGATATTTATAACACTCGTTGGAATAACAACTGCGCCGTGCCTGTCAGCATGTATCAGATCGCCATCTGTTACAGTCAGAGCAAAAATCGTCACAGGAGTGCCAATTTCTTTAATATGCACAAAACCATGGCTAGGCCCGATAGAGCCTGCAAGTACCGGAAAGCCATCTGGTAAATCACCTAAATCGCGCATAACGCCGTTGGTGAAAGCCCCGCTTATTCCAAGACCTTTATGAATGTTGGTATTAACTTCTCCCCAAAACGCGCCAATACAGGCTGGAAAATCAATATCCTCAATAACAGCAACTGACGGGCTACTGCCTGAGGCCATATGCCGATAATAAGAAAGCCGGCGTTCTTTTATAGTCTCAGCCTTTTCTGTTGGAGGATTAATAGCAGCGATTTTTGCGGTTCTGGCATATCCACAAATTGGTTTCTCGGCTGGGTTGGATGAAATTATGGTGCCTTTGGTGAATTGGTCAAAGCCACGCTTGTTCTGTGCTACCTCAATTGCGTTACATACGGTTGGGGTATCTACTGATTGTAGCAATTTAAAAAGTGTCTCAGTCATGTTTGTTCTACCTAGCTGAATTTTAATTAATGATTATAAAAAAATGATGAAATTTAGAAAGGAGCGCTAATAACGCGCTGATGCAATTGCGGCACCTTTTGCAAGAGAGGATAATTTCGCAAAGGCGATTTCAGGGTCAACTGCGCCAAATCCAGCAAAGGTGCCAAACCCGCAATCAGAACCTGCAATTACACGTTCTATGCCAACAATATTGGTAAATCTCTCCAGACGCTGGGCGATTAGTTCTGGATGCTCAACAAAGTTAGTGGTTGAATCAATAACACCAGGAATAAGAATTTTTTCATCTGGAATCTCATTTTTTCTATTTTCAAATATGGTCCATTCATGCGCATGGCGCGGATTTGAGGTCTCAAAAAGTAGATAATTTGCATTTACAGACATGAAGGTTGAAAACACACTATCCATGGAAATATCACAGATATGCGGGCCCTCGTAATTACCCCAGCATATATGAACTCTTACCTTTGCTGGGTCTATTCCCTCAAGCGCGTAATTCAGCGCTTCGACATGGCTATCAGCGATTTTAATAAAGTCTGAATCTGATAAATCATTAAACAGCATATGTCGTGATAGAGCGAGATCTGGACAGTCTATTTGTAAATCAAGTCCAGAATTTACGATGGTCTGATACTCCCCTCTCATTGCTTCGGCAAGTGCTTGCAAATAATCTTCTCTAGTCGGATAGAAATTATTTTGCAAAAATAAGGAGATCACACCAGGGGATGCGGCATTCATAAATCCAGTTAAATTTTCATGTTTTGCAATTGCATATTTCAGATGAGATATATCTTTATCAAGCTCGGTACTATCTAGCGGGCTAACCTGTGATGTGCACATTGGCCTTGCATATTCTGGTGTACCGCCACTATTGGCTAATCTTTGCAGAAAAGTAGGAAACAGCTTTAAATCTGCTGGCGCGTTTCTAGGGCTGTCACCTGAAAATCCAGTATATCTATCTTTAACATATGTCGCATAGGATATTTTCGACGTCTCGCCATCACTAACAATATCAATTCCTGATTGTTTTTGACGCACAACAAGCCCTTCTACATGTTCCAACATTACCTTATCAAACTGAGCACTATCAAAGCTTTGGTTTTTTTCTTTGGAAAATAGCAGGTCTGTTACTTCTTGAGATCTTGGCAGTGAGCCTACATGAGTTGTACGGATATGTCTCATTTGCTAGTTCCTTTCAAACCAAGTTGGACCTGCGGTATCGCCAGTGTTTGTGATGCGGTATAAACTTGCCTCCCCTGACATGGATGGCTCTAGCCTATAATTATTATTTGGCTTGATAAGAGTTGTATCACCTGCTGACAGAATTTCTTCATGACCGCTATGGCTAAGCTTCCAATGTCCTTTTACAGGCATTAGAATGTCATACCTGTCTGATTTCACGTCCTTTAATTTAGTTTTAGAAGATATAAAACTCACCTCAAATCCAGGCTTGTCAAAAATAAGACCTTCTTCTCCTATGACAGACACCTCGCCATCGCTCGAAAGTGCCAACAGATCAAGATATCTAGATACCCATCTTGGAACAATATCAGCTGTTTTTGGCTCTTGCATCGCGGCTAAGGTAGCCTCATCCATAACCGCCTTTGCGTTGATATCGTCAGGCAGATTCTCAGATTTTTTTGTATCATATAATATATTGTTTTCGCCCAGAATTAGACCATGCTCTTTTGCCTCCTCAATAACTTGGGGGGCCCATTCCACGCCGCCCCCAGCGTCATCACCGCCAAGAATGGCCATTATCATTGCATAATCAGTTCCTATATTCTCAAAGCCTCTAAACATACCAGTTGGGATATTAAATATATCTCCTGCTTCTAGTATCACTTCTCCTGCATTGCCCCATCTGCCCCAAAAAAAGCGCCATCTCCCTGATAAGACGAAGAAAACTTCAGCGGTTCGGTGGGTATGTAGCGAATTACGACATTTAGGTGGTTGGCCTGCAGCTCCGATATTAAATCCAGGTGTTTGTTTAATATGTACATGCTGGTCAGCAGCTTCAGATACGCCACCCCCAATAATTGTAAAATTTTCTTTTTTATCAGAGCCTGGTGTATGCGCGTCAATGAACGCAGTGCGGCATGGAATAAGCTCGCCATATCGAACGATGTGAACCTGACCGGTCATTATTCTCTCCCCATATGAATGTGAATTTGTTTCCAAATGGCAACATCATCAAACAATGTATATTCCCTGCGAAGTCCCCAAGGTCCAAATTCTGCGTGGCTGATGCCCATTATATATACATCTGAGCCTGTCGGATTTCCAAAACGGCCTGTCCCGTCATGCGTGCCAGATATCGACCATCTTATAGCAGCTCTTGGAGGCAGAAAGGCATCTTGCCTGCCTATCTTATGATGTATTGTAAATCTAGCAGATGGAAAGGAATTTCGAAATGATATCCAGAATGCCTCAATTTCAGATAAGCTTACTGCGAGTGTATCTTCAGGATAAAACCCCTTTCCAGCACGGTCATAATGGCGGTGGATTATATCATTTTTGCCATCCATAATCGAAGTTAGAATCTCAGCAAATAAGGTGCCCCATTCATTATCATTTCCAGTCCCAAGATAGGGGCCTTTTATATCCATGTCAGCATTAAAAGGTTTATTGCAGCCAGCGATACCGCCTTCATTACGAATTTGGTGTAATGCAAATTCTTCACTATCATATCCGAGCTGGTGAACAATTCCTCCAAAATCGCGCACTAACCATTCATCATTAATTTGATTGGCAATAGCATGACAATCTGCAATTACACGATAGCGAAGTTTTCTGCCTGTTGGCTTGCCAAAGCTGCCAGCACCAAGATGGGTTGCGGTTGAGAATATCCGATGCGAAGATAACATGCCTTGTTCAGGAGACCCTGACCAAATAACATCTTCTCCTAAAAGCTGTCTGTCTGGAAACTCAGATAAGGTGGCGTGGGTGGCATCAATCACGGCCTTATTGCCAATAACAAGAGAGCTTGGAGAACGTACCAGAATATCATCAGAATAATAATGATATAGCGCCTCCACTTGCTTTTCTTCCCAGATTTCGTGGGTAATACCTAGAATATAATCTGGAAAGTCTTTGAATTTAGGGTTAAATCCTTGCATCTCTTGCAACCTTCATTTCTGGTGCTGTGTCTTCTGTGAGGAAGAGCGAATTATAAGCTGTCCGGGTAATTTGATTTCGTTTTGCTGTATAGGCTTGCCTTGCATGTATTGCATTATAAGCAATACAGTTTGTTGGACCATCTGTTCTGCTGGCTGAGAGACCGTTGTAAGATCATAGCTTGCAAGCCTAGAGGGGGGCACATCATCATATCCAACAATACCTATGTCATCTGGAATGGTAAGACCAAGTTCAAACCGGAAAACATCCATTACAACAAGCGCCATTGCGTCATTTGCAACAAAAACAGCCTCTGGTATTGCGGATTGATTTACGATACTAAGCGCTGCTTCACGAGACTGCTCAGTTCTGAAATTTCCAACCGCTCTTGCGGTTATATCAAATCCGTAATCATTGAGTGTTTGGCGAAATCCAGCTTCTCTGTCGCGCTGGGTCGATGCGCCTTCACAGCCTGCTATATATCCAAAAGAACGATATCCTTGGTCAATTAAATGCTTTGCTATTAGGCTGCCCCCGAGGTGGTTGTCAGTTGTTACAGATGCGAATGACGATTGATGTTGAATACGATTAAACTGTAGAACAGGAATGCCAGCATTTTCACATTTCGTGGTTAATTCAGAGGAAAGAGCAACAGATGCAGTAACAATAGCATCTATTTGATATTCCAATATCTCCTCAACAACTTTATCTACATTCTGAGCTGTTTGAGCTGCCATGAAGATGAGAACATGATACCCTTCTTTTTGCAATGAATGAGACAGCCTTTCTAATATTTCGGGATAAAAATAATTATCTAAATAAGCCACCACTAACCCTATCATATAAGAGCGACCTGTTAGCAAAGAGCGTGCTATTCTATTTGGGCGATATCCAAGCTCCTTTGCTGCATTTTGCACTTTCTCTACTGTTTTTGCAGATGCAGATGCCCCTTTTGTAAATACTCTACTGACAGCAGATTGACTGACGCCTGCCAGCTTTGCTACATCCATGGAGGTTATTTTCGTCTGACTGGCATCACTTAATGAAGGCGCCGCTTTTATTAATGAATTATCCGACATTAGCATCTATTCCAGAAGCTGTCTGACTGGGCTGTGATTTGGGAATTGCAAGTTGGCGCATACGTGATAAAACATCTACCCCAATTTGTGACCATATATCGAGCAAATCAATCATTACCCAATTCTCCCGAATTTTCTGATTTTCAATTCTCCAAAAATCAAGCGACCTTAAATTTATTCTCTGATTGGTAGGCGCAATCCCAAGCCACCCATCATCTGTTAAAGTCTGAGACATGTTAGGCCAGCCTGTAACGGCAACATATTGCCCTTCTGCAAAAAAATGATGAGTTACATCTTCTGAATGTTGTCCTCTATCTGGCATTGCCTTTAGAAAGGGGATTTGATGATGGTTACGAAAACCAGAAATGCCGCGGCTGCTGCCAATACCAGAGGGCCCGTACCAGCAAAATTTGGGGTGCCAGAACTTCTCAAGCTGCATAATCTCTGCGCCACCATATTTTGGATGTTTGCTCATTGCTGTTAGCATATCCAATACAAGTGTTTTGTTCTCAAGGGCTTTGTTTTTAAGTGGGGGTGTCTTATCTGAACGGCTATTATCAAGGCCATCTTGTCTCGCAGGCGCAGGCACCAGCCATTCATAACCAAGAGAGGGCCCCATTGGCCAGACTCCAGCCTGCATCATTAAACTTGGAATATCCCATACCGCTTGGATTTCAATTATCGCCCCAGCCTTAAGTTTATAAAACTCATGAAATCTGATATGGGCTATTTGACCGGTTGGGGGTATGTCCATAAAAGCATGGGTGAAAATGCCGATAAAGTAGCCAGCATTTCCAACCCAAGAATTGCCATCATCATCACTGCCAGCAACACAAATAATCTCGCGCCTTTCAAAATCAGGTAGCGCTGTATAAAGAGGAGCGTATAATTTGCTATAGAGGAGCTCCGGTTTTACATCGCCTATGGGATGAAAATATCGACATAAAGCGTCTGGATGTATGATTTCCGATAAAAGTTCTTGCACTTTATTCGGGTCAAAATCATATAGCGCATTACACAGGGTTGAGATTATTTGCTTGTCAGACTGAGCTTTAAGTGCCATCTGACCTTCTTTCTGGTGTTGGGGGTGTTTTAGTACCCTTATCAAAGGCTTCCCACCCTTGGCCTGAAAAACAATCCACGCCAAGCTGTGACAGCACAGACGGAAAATCAACCATCACCCAATTATCAACGATTTTGCCCTCTTTAACTTTCCAGAAATCCATATAGCGAATATCCACTTTTTTACCTGTGGCTGGAATGCCCATAAACTCGCCGCTATGAATAGCTTCTTGCCTGCCAAAGGCTGCTGCCCATTCACCCATATAAAGGCGTGCCTCATCGATGCAGACCTTATCTGAAAATGCGGCCTGAAACGGTCTCTGCCAGTTATCCTGAAATGCATCTAATCCGTTTTTTGTTCCGCAACCAAAATTACCCATCCATCTAAATTGAGAGGCAAAAAACTGTCCTATATCATTAATTCGGTGGTCATTAAGACCGTCAACCATGCCCTCTATCACTGCGCGCGTAGCATCTGTTTTTGATAAATCGGTATCCTTACTTAACGTGGCTTGTTCTGGTCTTGCTCCTACCATCAGCGGCTCTCCCTAATTCGTGTTCCATTCTCAGTGTCAAATAGATGGCAAGCCCTAATTGGAATTTGGATATTTACAACATCTCCAATTTTAGCCGAGTAATCCTTTGGCGCTTTTACCGATATTAATGAATCTGAAATCTGAAAGGAGACCATCGTAGAATCACCTAGTAATTCCAGAGTATAGATAGGAGCTGAAATCTGATTATTAGTTGCAGATTTAGTTTCCTTAGTTTGTATCGCAGCGTCCTCTGCTCGAAATCCAAGCGTTATAGCGCCATCATTGGTTTTAAATCCACTCAGGCTGATATTTTCTGCGTTAAACTGATTGTTGATAATATGCCCAGAAATTAGGTTCATTGCAGGGTTTCCAATAAAACCAGCAACAAATAGATTTTGAGGAGTATCATAAATCTGGGAAGGGGTTCCAATTTGCTGGACAACACCTTTATTTAGAACAACAACGCGATCTGCAAGTGTCATTGCTTCTATTTGATCATGCGTAACATAAATCGTTGTTACCTGCATTTCATGATGCAAATGTTTTATTTGTGCCCGTGTTGATACTCTTAATTTTGCGTCAAGATTGGAGAGAGGTTCATCCATTAAAAATACATTTGGCTCTCGAACAATAGCTCGTGCCAATGCAACGCGTTGTTTCTGACCACCCGAAAGCTCAGAGGGTTTGCGATGCAGAAACTCTGTAAGCTCTACCATCTCAGCGGCTCGATTTACGCGGGTGGCATGGGTTTTGGGATCAATCTTTCGAATTTTAAGGGGGAATCTTATATTCTCATATACATTCATATTTGGGTACAGACCATAAGATTGAAATACCATGGCAACATCTCTATCTTTTGGCTCTAGCTGATTTACCTTTGTCGTGCCAATAAATACCTCGCCAGAGGTTTCTTGCTCTAACCCTGCTATCATACGCATTGTTGTTGTCTTCCCGCAGCCAGATGGCCCAAGTAAAACAAGAAATTCTGTATCAAAAACCTCAAGATTTAAGTCATCTACAGCAACAAAACTTCCCCATCTTTTGCTTAAGTTTTTTAAGGTTATACTAGCCATTAAATCGGTTTATCCTTTTACTGCTCCTGCGGTTAATCCGCTGACAATTTGACGTTGAAAGAACATTACTAAAACAAATAAAGGCGCTGTTGCAGATACAACCGCTGCCACTGCAAACATCACATTGCCCTGCTCTTGCGTGGACCCTAAAAAGCTTGCAATTTTGGGAACCATTGTTTGGTTTTCCTCGGTTAGAAGTAGTGCTGTGATGGCAAAATCATTATAGGCCAGCAAAAAACTAAATAGCCCCGTTGTTATTACGCCTGGCCACATAACAGGAATAATGACATGTCTGAATGCTTGAAATCTTGTGCATCCATCCACCATCGCGCTTTCATCTAAATCTTTAGGGATGGATAGAAAAAATGAATGTAACATCCATAAAGTGAAAGGCTGATTTATGGCTACCAGAACGATGATCGTTGTGGATAGGTGTCCCCATAATCCAAGTTCAAAGAATGGTAATAAATATCCTGAAACTAATGTGATATGAGGCATTGCACGAAAAATAAGTGCGGCAATCAGTATCCAGAAAGCGTATCTAAACCCGGACCTCGCCAAGGCATATCCGCCAAGCGTGCCAAGCGTAAGTGAAATAGCAACAACGCTTAAAGTAACAATGGCTGTGTTAAGAGCCGCTTTCCAAAAACCCTCTTGAATCCAAGCGCCTTCATAGCCGTCAGTGGTAAAGCTTGCGCCTGTTTCAACAAGGGTGCGAATCCCAAAAATTGCATTTTGCCAATCCTGCTTGGAGAAAAAATCTGCTTGGACTTTAAAACTACCCCAAAATGTCCATAGAAAAGGGACACAAGCAAGAACTAACCATAACACTAAAAAGGAGATACTTAAAAAATTTAACCAGTGGGGGCTTGCTTTATTCATGTCTTATCCCCCGACAGCTGGTTTGCTAGATTGCCATGATCTGACAATAATAGGGGTTAATAAAATGCTTACGCCGATAATGGTTAGAATGGATGTAGCTGCAGCAGAACCAAATAACATCGCACCATCCCCGCTTCTGAAATCATTATAAATTAGCCAGGATAGGGAAGTTGCACTTGCTTGTGCATTAAACCCAACCATCGGCTCAAAAACGCGGAAATTATCCATTAGTTGAATAAGCGATATAAAAACTACTAACGGCATTAAATGTGGAACGACTACATATCGTGTTTGCTCCCACTTGCTTGCGCCATCGATCATCGCGCTTTCTAGGGTGTCTTTGGGGACTGTTTGCAATCCTGCATAAAATACAACAAATGCAAATGGCGCATGATGCCAAATCCCGTAAACAATTAGCATAATCCAAGTTAGCGTGGGCGAAGCCTTGAGAGACAGGCTTGGGTCATCAAAAATAATCTTCAGAAAGCTGCCAATAATTCCTTCTGCATCTATCATCCAAAATAATACAAGAGAGCCAATAAGCGGCGTTATAATCATTGGAAGCAGAGATACAAATATCGTTGGTCCTTTGAAAATTGAAGGCAACCTGTTGACACAAAGTGCAATACAAAAGCCAAGAATTATAACGCATGGCGTAACAATAAAGGTATAGGTAAGCGTAAAACTAAGCGCTTTATAAAAAGGTAGATTTAAAACCTCACCGATAAAATAACCAAGATTAGGCGCGGCATTCCATGCTTCACTAATGTGCGAGAATGCAAGGTGATTACGGTTAGTATAGGTGCCAAAACCATTAAACTTGCCAAGTGGCTTTTGTTCGCTTAATGCACGTGTGGCCTCAACATCAACTTTGGTTACTTCTTTACACCCAAAAGGCCCACAGTTTTCGACGGTTACTAATACCTGCTCATGGTTGATATAAAAAGATTGAATGGTAATAGAAATAATAGGTAGCGCGATGAATACAAGCATCGCAAGCGCCGAAGGCCAGATAAATTTAAAGAAGGTATGGTGTGGCATTCGGCTTGTTTCCGGTTTTTCCTTAAAAAGTGGAGCTGGCCTTAAAAAGTGTTTCTGGATGAATGCTTACATAAAAAATACAGAGGGTGGTCCACCCTCTGTATCCTTAAATGGCTAGACTTATAGAAAGCCTTTTTCAGTGGCAGCTGCGATGTAAGCTGCTTCTACATCTGCAAGGGCTTTTTCTGCTGTTTCATTGCCTTGAAGAAAGTCAACAATCTCGCTGCCAATAGCATTATGCATTGAGCCCATATAGGGAAGCATTGGATATGGAAGTGCGCCGCCTTTTGCAGACTCAACAACACCAACTCCAGTTGCGCGAGGCTTAGCACCTGAAATTAGCCAGTTTGCTTTATTTGGATTTGCCGCAGCCATTGCAGGCGAAATACCTTCCATCATAGCAATAAAAGTTGCTTCTGCATCTTCATCAGATATGTTGGTCGCAACCGTAATACCATCCCACCATAAGGTGGTTGAAGGAGTTGTGCCACCAGCTACAGTTGGAGCGCTAGCAAATTTGGTGTTGCTATCAATTTCAGCAGTTGACCCTTCACCGTCTGTTACAGCGCCAGCACGTGAGCCCCAAAGATTGGTTAAAGCAACCTTGCCAGCTTCCCAATCTGCCTGAACAGCGTTTGAGTCATAGGTGAGGAAGTCTGGGTTCATATAGGCAGAAAGAGACTTCATCATATTTAAAGTAGCCACACCCTTGGCATTATTAATTGACGGGTTTGCAGAACCGCTTTCAAAAAATTCACCGCCATGTCCTAAATACATATTGATGAATTCAAGACCAAGGTTCCAGCCTCCATAGGTGCCAGCAATAGGATACTCCATTAATCCTTTGCTTTTGATTGCCTTAGCCGCAGCTAATACTTCTTCATAAGTCCTAGGAGGTGCTACACCAGCAGCTTCCAAAATGTCAGAGCGATAGAAAAGATGCTGCGCGTTCGCCATAAAAGCAACAGCCATTACTTCGCCATCAATTGATACGATTTGCATGTCTTGCAAGCCAGAGCCGTGTTTTGCAATTAGATTGTTGAGTGGCTGAACAAGCCCATCATTCATCAGTGCGACTAAGGCACTATTATTAGCAATCGATGATGTGAATTCTGCTGGGTTGGCTGTAAGGGCAGCTACCTGACGATCTTTATGATCTTTATTTAAATCTACGGTTACAGATACGCCGTCACCTGAACAGCCATTAGCTGCTTGTGTAACAGCTTGATATGCTGGGAAATCATTTCCGCCAATACGTACGGATCCAGAATCTATACCACATCCAGCATAAGACGCAGTTGATAGAAGCCCTATGGCTCCAGCTGTTAGAATTGTTCTGAAAAACATAATAAATAATACTCCTATGAAGTTTTGTGAACTTTGTTGATTTGTGTTCAGGTTTTTCCTGAAATTTGTCGTTTAAAAATTTAAATAAGGTAATTTTGCATACGTTTGCAAAAATTCTAGACAAGGAAATCTTATCTTGGCAAGCTAATTTTTTCTCTCCTAAGCTGGTTCACATTTTGATAGGTCGAAAACGATATGAATAATAAACAAACTGCAAAGAAACTAGTGCAAGATTATTATCGCAGGCTCGATTCGGTTTTTGATAACAGGGTCGAAGAATTATTAGTAGATATAATGCACCCTGAAGTTCTTTGGCGCGGCTATCATCCTTTTAACGAACAGGTTGGTCCAAAAGCAGTTGCAGAACAATTTTGGGGACCACTCAAAAAATCCATAAGCCATATGCAAAGACGAATGGATATTTTCATTGCTGGTGATAATAAGATAGAAGGACATGAAGGTATTTGGGTGGCGTCTATGGGTCATCTAATGGGTCTGTTTGATAACCCATGGCTTGACATTCCAGCGACACAAAAAATTATGATGCTTCGATATGGTGAATTTAATCATGTTAAGGATAATAAAATAGTTGAAACAGCTATGTTTTTTGATATCCCCCATTTCATGATGCAGGCAGGCTTTAATCCGTTTCCCCCGCAAACAGGTGCACATCTGGTTCAGCCTGGCCCAATGACCCTTGACGGGTTGGTCCCAGACTCAGTGCCTGAATATGAGAGCCAGAAAACACTAAATGCCATTGAGTTTATGATTGAGGATAGCAAAAACTGGCATGGCGGCAGAGAAGAGCCTTTACTAGATGAATTACGACGTAGCTGGAATGAAGACATGATTTGGTGGGGGCCGGCGGGTATTGGAGCGACCTATACCTTAGAGCGATATGCACAGCAGCATTCTGGCCCATTCCGCGAAGGGTTTGCTAATCGCCAATTTAATGGCCATATCTGTAGAATAGCAGAGGGAGCATTTGGCGGATTTTTTGGCTGGCCAAACCTTACTCTCACGCCCACTGGTGGTTTTATGGGGATGCCAGCTGGCAACAAACCTGCTGACATGCGTGTAATTGATTTCTATAGGCGTGATGGAGAGAAGCTCACAGAGAATTGGGTTTTTATTGATTTTCTGCATTTCTGGAAAATGCAAGGGCTTGATGTTCTAAAGCGTATGAAGGAAACAAGTTTTATATGATTGATGCGCATCACCATCTATGGAATTTGTCTGCTGTTCGTTATCCGTGGCTCGAAGAGAAATCTGTAATGCGGTTTTTTGGGGATCCAAGTCCAATTCAGAAAGATTATTTAATTCATCAATTTAAGAAAGATTGTAAACCGCATGGATTTAATGGGTCCATACATATTCAAGTAGGCGCCAAGGATCCTATAAAGGAGGCGATTTGGGTCGATAATATCACAAAAAATCATCCTGATTGGAATATGAAGCAGGTAGTATTTTGTGACTTAACTAAATCTGAAATGATAATAGAAATAGAGAAATTTGAAAAATTACCATCGGTAGCAGGGGTGAGGCAAATTTTAAGTAGAGCACCTGGTAAAGAAGCAGGCTCTATTCTCTTAGATAATATTGCAACTCCAATTGTACTGCAAAACCTAAAAATACTATCCAGACTAGGATATTCGTTTGATCTGCAGCTTATTCCAGAGGTAATGAAGCAAGCTTCCTTTCTCTTTGAGAAGGTACCAGAGTTGAAGGTTGCACTTTGTCATGCTGGAAGTCCACATGACAGAACAAAAGAAGGGATCAAATACTGGCAAGAAGCACTAAAATCATTTTCTTCACTATCTAATGTGACATGCAAAATTTCAGGTCTTGGGATGTTTAAGCATGATTGGAAGATAGAGGACTTTCGACCCGTAATTGAAACATGCTTAGATCAGTTTGGGTCAAAACGATGCATGTTTGGTTCTAATTTTCCTGTAGATAGTCTATATTCGGACTACAACACTTTAATGAGTGCTTTTAGAACCCTAATTCCTAAATCTTTTCATGAAGCAATCTTTAGAAAGACTGCATGCGAATTTTATGCAATCTGAATTCAAATGTTTTTCGAGTTTTAGTTTTAATTAAGTCTATTTTTACTAGTATTCAATTTACCTATCTTAAGAGTCTATATTTTTCATGTTACTAACCTAATTAAGTTGCTTGAGTGTTATTCTATATTTTGCTCGGCAAATACTTTCTTGGCAGCTCTAAAACACTCTAGGGACAATGGCACACCTCCATAAATACCAACACAATGTATGATGGCTCTTATTTCTTCTTTGCTAACACCATTATTGAGTGCTCCCCTACAATGCAATTCCCATTCATGAATTCGTCCCATTGCCCCTAACATGGCAAGGTTCATCATAGAACGAGTTTTCTCATCAATAACCTCATCTCCCCATCCAAAACCCCAGCACCAAGCGGTCATTGCTTCTTGGAAGGGTTTTGTGAATTCATCGGCATT
>JAACDT010000271.1 GCA_009936885.1 Alphaproteobacteria bacterium | reverse complement strand
GCAGGCGTGAATTCCAACGGACCAATAGTGAAACGTGCGGCATCAGATGACTTGAACTGTCTTAATTGCGCTCTAACCCGGTCCAATAACTCACCCAGCCTAACTGGTTTTGTGATACAATCGTTTGCGCCAGCATTGAGACCATTAATAACATCATTTTCGCTTCCCTTACCGGTAAGCATGATAATTGGTTTCTCAAAACCCGTCTGCCGCAAGAAATTGCAAAGATCTATTCCCGAGCCATCAGGCAAATTAACATCTAGCAACAAAATATCTGGCTCGAATGAAGGTACCAGTTTTTTAGCATCATTTATGTTAGCAGATGATAGGATTTCGCCAATGCCTTCTTGTTGAAGCTGACTTGTAATAACTTCGGTCAAAAACGTATCATCATCGACTAAAAGCAATTTTATGGATGGTAGGTCGTATTCAACGCTCATTCTTTTACCTTTTTAAACAAGTGATGAATTCAATTATCGCAAACTTCATGAAATAATTGCCTTTTAATGCCAACAATGTTTAACATGTTATGTTAATATAAAAATTTTGAACATAACATCATAGCAAACTAATTAGGTTATGCAATTGACAATTATTCCAAAAAATATAGCGGGTAAAATCGATACAGCGCTATCTGCCTTAAGACGAGGCTCGATGGTCATGATACGTGACCAGAATCAACGTGCAGGCTTTATTCGAGCTGCCGAATTTGCTGATTATGAGTTACCTAAAATCCCGCATATCACTCAGATTGCCCCAACACTGTGTTTTACAATGCAGCAAGTTCAATTTTTAAGACCGCATACTACCTCTAGCAAACCGGTTTTTAGCTTACCTGTAAACACACTTACAGGAGAACAAATTGTGGGCTTGTCGATTGGAGAGTCTAAACTTCTTCCGCAAAATGCTGGGCTGCTTCCAGAGCATGAAAACTCACTAGTGGATTTGGCGGTAAAAGTTGTAAAATTTGCTAAATTATTACCCTCGGCGCTTTTATATCGTGTGTCGCACATAGATGTCTACAAGCAGGACAGGCTTTCCAACCCCTATCAAATACCTGTTTTGGAATTTTCAGATATCGCAAGCTTCTCGTCAATTCAACCGTCTCTATCTATTAGTATAGAAGCTGACCTTCCACTAAAACAAGCGCCAGAGTCAAAAATTATTATGTTCAGGAATAGTAACGGTAAGGAAGAGCATTTTGCGATTGTGGTTGGAGAGGGGCTGAGTGTTAAGGAACCCCTTGTTAGATTACATTCTCAATGTCTTACAGGTGATGTGTTTGGATCTCTGAAATGTGATTGCGGTGACCAGCTTCAAACAGCATTATCTTTGATGAGTAGTGAGGGCGCAGGCGTCGTGTTATATTTGGCACAAGAGGGCAGAGATATTGGTTTGTTAAATAAAATACGCGCCTATGCGCTCCAAGATGCTGGACTAGATACAGTCGAAGCTAATCATAGTTTGGGTTTTAATACTGACGAGCGCGGTTTCAGTACTGCTGTTGAAATGCTAAACTTGCTCGAGCTTTCACACATTAAACTACTAACGAACAATCCAGATAAAGTGAAACAGCTGTCAGAGCATGGCATTACAATTACACAAAGACTGCCTTTAGTGCTTCCAACCAATCCTCATAATGAGAATTATATTAAAGTAAAAAAAGAAAAAACAGGGCATCTTATAAGCTAGCTGTTGGCGAAGTAAAGTTTTTCTCTAATATGCTCTATTCCCAAAAAAAGCAGATCCAATACGGATATGAGTTGCTCCAAGCCTTATTGCATCCTCAAAGTCCGCACTCATGCCCATGGAAAGTGATGTTAAACCTGCTTGTGACGCCAATTTATTTAGAAACGCAAAATGTGGGCTTGCATCTTCATCTATTGGCGGAATGCACATAAACCCCTCGACTATCAGGCCATAATCATGAGCGCAGATTTGTGCAAACTCAACTGCTTTTTCTGGTGTAATTCCTGATTTTTGAGATTCAAGCCCCGTATTTACCTGAATGAAACAAGATAGCTGTTTGTTCTGCTTTTTCATTTCCACAGATACGGCTTTGGCGATTTTGTCTCTGTCGATTGTATGAATGACATCAAACAATCGCACCGCATCTGCTGCCTTGTTACTTTGTAATGCGCCAATAAGATGAAGCTCTAAATCGGGGTAGATGGATGTGAGT
>JAACDT010000053.1 GCA_009936885.1 Alphaproteobacteria bacterium | reverse complement strand
TGCAAAGATAATGATTAAAATAATTAATTTTTGTGATTTTTTTGCCTGACCATCTCAGCAACACGTAATCGAAGCGCATTTAATTTTATGAACCCCTCCGCATCACTATGATTATAGTCAGCGGTACCTTCTTCAAAAGTCACAAGATCTTCAGAATAAAGAGAGTTTGGTGAATGGCGTCCCAACATTATAATGTTGCCCTTATAGAGTTTTAGCCTAACCTCTCCGTTTACGGAGGTCTGGCTATGGTCTATCGCAGCTTGAAGCATTTCTCTTTCAGGAGAAAACCAGAATCCATTATAAATTAGCTCAGCATATTTAGGCATCAATGAATCCTTAAGATGAGCTGCTCCGCGGTCAAGCGTAATGGATTCCATAGCTCTCCTTGCTTTAAGCAGAATAGTGCCTCCAGGAGTTTCATAAACGCCCCTTGATTTCATCCCAACAAACCTGTTTTCGACAAGGTCTAATCTGCCTATTCCATGCTTGCCTCCCAGCTCATTTAAGCGAGCTAGCAATTCAGCAGGAGACATCATAGTATCGTTTATTGCTATTGGATCGCCGGCGGCAAATTGTATTTTAATTTCTTCAGCGGTATCTGGAGCATCTGACGGGTCGACCGTGCGCGAGAATACATACTCCTCCGCTGGAATGTTGGGGTCTTCCAGCACTTTGCCTTCAGCAGAGATATGTAAAAGATTAGCATCAACAGAAAAAGGAGCTTCGCCTCTCTTATCTGTTGGAACTGGTATTTGATGTCTCTCTGCATAATCTATTAGCTTAGTTCTTGAGGTGAGATTCCATTCTCGCCAAGGCGAAATTACTTTAATATTAGGATGCAGGGCATAATATCCAAGTTCAAATCGAACTTGATCATTTCCTTTTCCAGTTGCGCCGTGAGATACCGCGTCTGCCCCTAGCTCACGTGCGATTTCAATTTGGCGCTTTGCTATCAGGGGTCTTGCGATAGAGGTTCCAAGTAGATATTCGCCCTCATAAAGCGCATTGGCACGAAACATTGGAAAAACATAATCTGATACAAATTCTTCACGCAGATCTTCAATAAAAATATGCTTCACGCCATGTAATTCTGCTTTGCTTTTTACCTGCGTGATATCCGCACCCTGACCTATATCTGCGGTGAATGTTATAACCTCACAATTATAATGGGTTTGTAGCCATTTTAGAATTACCGAGGTATCAAGACCTCCTGAATATGCAAGAACGACTTTTTTTATGGATGAATCTGCCATTATTACTCCAGAATAGACTAAAAGCTCAGAATGTTATTATTAATAAATTTCGTATAGATTACTTTTAACGTAAGGTCACACAAATTTTATTGTTTCATTTGTAAAAAATATACAATCATTAAGTCGGTAACAGATAGAATTATTATTCATGGCTCAGACCTCAATTCCTAAAGATCAAAAAACACTAAAGCAATGGGCAAGTATATTAGGGTATTCGGGTACAATACCATTTATAAGCTTGGCTGTGATATTGCTGCTAGCGAACGCTTCATTCACTACCCCAGCGGCATCAGCCTTAGCAGCATCAGCATTGCATATATATGGTGCGATTATATTAAGTATTCTGGGCGGATTGCATTGGGGACGGATAGCATGCAATCCAGATATCAAACCCTCTGATAAATGGTTTTTGATATATTCAGTTCTTCCATCTCTTATTGGTTGGTCGTCTTATTTATTAGCTGATATCTGGCAGGACACTGCATTGATGCTCATTGCCGGATTTATAATATCTTATGTGATTGATATTCGATTCATAAAGCTAGGTGCGTGGCAGTCTTGGATGAAGCCGCTTCGAACAAATTTAACCCTTATTGTTTGTTTTAGCCTAACAGTCTTGTTGCTTCATTAAATCACACCTTCTCATCATACTGAGAAGAATATTCGGCACAGCTTTTTTTGGCTGTGCTTTTTTCATTAATTATTTGATGAGCATATTCAATAAGCGGCCAACTGGACTTGTTAAAACGATTGGACCCTCATTAACGGCAAGCACAATACATTCCCCATCCGCATCTGCAACAGGCTTGTGAACGGCTCCCGTCTCTTGAATGGATATATCTCCTGGGCCGTAAGATCCGTATTCGTCGGTAAATCCGCCAGCAAGTACGAGGGAGACTTCATTTCCATCGTGAGAGTGGCTTGGAACACCGAATCCAGGCGCTATTCGATAAAGTTTGGCATTACCCAACTCCTCTCCAAAATCGACAGTTTGCTCAGACAGGCCAATGCCGATTCGGCGCCAGTTTTTTGGGAAAGTGGCCTCAGAAATGAAATTTCGCAACGGTAATGGCAATTTGTTATTATCATTGCTTACTTCGCTCTTGGCTATTTCCTCATCTTGTCCGCCATCGATTTCGTCCATTAGCCTCTTAAAGCTTCCTTCAGACATCGATATTGGGTCAGAATTTTCCATTAACGCGCCGCCAATTTGCAAAAGCATGCGGATAGATCTTGCGCTGGAAGGATTCATAGAAATGTGACTTTCCACTAATACCTCAAGTGCCAAAGGCAGGCTTCCACTTGCGTAGTCGATTAGCAATGATTCCAATAATGTTAATGTGTTTTGTTTATTCATTGCGATAATCCTACCCCTCTAATTCTTCTAATTGTGATCGCAACCGATTAATGGCAAGACGTATGCGGGATTTTACCGTTCCAAGCGGTAAATTCGTCTCGTCAGCGATTTTTCTATGAGACTTCTCTTCATAATACGCAGAAAGTATTAGTTTGGCCTGCTCTGGGGGTAAATTTTTTAGCGCATTTGTTATTTTTTTCTCTTCTTCAAGGCGTTGTAAGATATCATCGCTCTTATCTACGGGTATTTGGAAAAATGAAGGATCGTTTAAATCAGGTAAGGGGCGGTTATCTTTTCTCAGCTTATCGATACGCTTATTTCTTGCGATAGTGAAAATCCACGTACTTGCTCCAGCACTATCGGGATTAAATGTTTCTGCCCTGCGCCAGACCATGATCATGGATTCCTGACATATTTCTTCTGCAGCAGACATGTCAGATCCGATACGCAATAAAAAGGATTTTAATCGTGGCGCGAAATGTTCATACAATTTTTTGAAAGCAAATCTGTCCCTATCGCTACCGACGCGAAGCAACAACCTATCCCATTCAGATAAGTTGTTCTGATTATCATTAGAGAAGCCAGATCCCATGGAAATATCTAACGACGAAATTAATTCAGCTACAACCCTTAAATTCATTAAATTATTAAATTATTAAATAATCATGATTTTGTTTGATAATAATGGGTCAGATGCATTAAACCTATTCACGATTCACCTGACGCGTCTTACAAATAATATTTTTGCCACGATTTATTTAAATAAATCCTCTATACCTCTTGCTTCATCTTAAAAGTTTTGCGATTTATGAACGAATTAACTATAGGTCTTTTTACAATTCGGTAAGTATTTATGAAAAAACTAGCGCATGGTGCATAAAATGATTGAAAAAACAGCCTTTTTGTTAAAAATTATTGTGATTTGTCTTTTCACAACAAACCTTTCAGCGTCGGATAAAACTCAAATTAACCAATTTAATGATTGGTCTGTGTTGCGTCAGGAAACAGAAGCAGGCAGATTATGCTACATCACGAGTGAGCCTATCGAGAAAAAAGGTGACTATGATAAGTCAAATCGTGGGGAGACCAGAGTATTTGTAACGCACGGACCAGGCAAGGCCGAGCGTGACGTGGTTTCAATCGTGGCTGGATATGTATTCAAGAAACAATCCGAGGTGGAGCTGAGTGTTGATGGTAATAAGCAGTCCTTTTTTACGCTTGAGGACAGAGCTTGGTCGATTGGCCAAGATGAGGATAAAAAAATTATACGTAAAATGAAGGCCGGAAATAAGCTTACCGTTACAGGAGTTTCCAGCAGAGGCAATAAAACCGTTGATGTTTATTCTCTATCTGGTTTTACTAAGGCAAAACAAATGCTGGACAAAATTTGCTCATAGCCAACTCGGGCAGAACATAAGTTATATCAAATGATACAATCATCGCTTGCAAGAGCGGAAAATACAAAACAGCAATCAGAGTTGCAAAATCTAACAGCACTCTCATTTGCAGAACTTACAAACGCTGTTACTGAACGTGGCTTACCTAAATTCAGGGCCAAGCAAATTTGGAGCTGGATTTGGCGACATGGCGTAACTGATTTTCAGGATATGAATAATATTGCTAAACCGGTTCGCGCCGAATTAGCAAAATATTTTGTTATCACGCGACCAGCTGTAAGCAGACGTCAACAATCCTCAGATGGTACTCTTAAATGGCTAATAAGACTAGCTGACGGACAGGAAGCAGAGACAGTCTATATTCCAGAAGAAGACAGAGGCACTTTATGCATATCAAGTCAGGTTGGGTGTACACTAACCTGTTCTTTTTGTCACACTGGCACACAGCGACTGGTGCGAAACCTCACAGTTGATGAGATTTGTGGCCAGATACTTCTTGCTATGGATGAATTAGGTGAATGGCCTTCTGGCAATCCGTCACGTCGGCTTACAAATATAGTGCTAATGGGAATGGGCGAGCCGCTATTTAATTATAATAATGTGGCAGAAGCAATGAAGATTATCATGTCAGGAGATGGTATTGCTATCTCAAAAAGGCGAATAACTTTATCAACTTCTGGCATCGTGCCTGAAATAGCGCGTTGTGGCGTGGAGCTTGGCGTTAATTTAGCTATCAGTCTTCACGCGGTGACAGATACTTTGCGTAATGAATTGGTGCCTATTAATAAAAAATATAAGCTGAATACACTGATAGATGCAGTGCGTAATTACCCTAGTTTATCGAATGCCAGAAGAGTGACCTGGGAATATGTGATGCTAGATGGTGTCAATGATAGCCCAGAAGATGCTAAGGCATTAATCAAACTTATTAGCGGCATTCCATCCAAGATAAATTTAATTCCTTTTAATCCTTGGCCTGGAAGCCAATATAATACATCAAAACCAGACAAAATAGAGAGATTTGCAGCCATTGTTTTAAAAGCAGGCTACCCATCGCCTGTGCGAACACCAAGAGGCAGTGATATTCTTGCTGCATGTGGGCAGCTAAAGTCCGACTCAGTTCGATTGCGCGCAAGGGAGCGAGCCTAAAAAACACTTAAAGATTAAAAGATAAAATTAATAGATAATAGGTGTTACAGTTTTATTGTTTGGGGTATTGATGGTTTGCACCTATTGGGATAACAAGAAGTTTTTGGTAAGAAATAGAAAATAGATTTCAGAAACACTTGCACAAACAAGTTACTGAACTTACATTATACTCATAATAATTCTGCAGTGTCACAAGGAGTATTCACATGCAAGATAATCGTTACGCGAATGTATCGTCAGCACAAGCAAGCCAGATAGATATTGGATTGCGTCGTTATATGTTGGGTGTTTACAATCATATGACAACCGCGCTTGCCCTGACAGGCCTTTTTGCTTTTGCCATGAAATGGGCTGCTTTATCAATCCCTGGCGTTGCACAAGCTGTATATGGCTCACCACTTCAGTATGTTGTTATGTTTGCACCATTTGTATTGGTTATGTATTTGAGCTTTAATATTCAAAAATTATCTCCCTTTATGGCGCGGAATGTATTTTATTTGTATGCCGCATTAATGGGACTGTCTTTATCGTCCATTTTACTTGTTTTTACTGGCGAATCAGTTGCAAGAGCATTTTTTGTAACAGCTGGAGCGTTTGCAGGTTTATCCATTTACGGTTACACAACAAAACGTGACCTGACAGCCATGGGTTCATTTATGATAATTGGTTTGTTTGGTATTATCATCGCCTCACTTGTTAATATTTTTGTGGGCTCTGATTTAATGCAATTTGCAATTTCGGTAATTGGCGTATTTGTATTTGCCGGCCTTACAGCGTGGGATACGCAAACTATCAAATCCATGTATTCAGCAGCAGATAGTGCTCAAGCAGCAGCAACTAAATCAATTTTTGGTGCATTGAAGCTTTATCTTGATTTCATAAATATGTTTATCATGCTGTTACATTTGTTTGGAAACAGAGAATAGAATTCACCAAACAGTACATTGGAACATTGCATGAAGCGCTCTTAATCGTTTAAGAGCGCTTTTTTTGAGGAGTTTAATTGTGAGTGTGAGTTTAGCACACTATTTACAGAAGTCTGTTGAGCCAAACGAGACGGGAATAGCGCTCACAAATTCTATTATTTGTCTTTGCAACGCGTCGAAAATAATAGCAAAGGCGCTTTGTGAAAACGGATTACCAGAAAATCAATTGGGAATTCACGTTGGCGACATTAATTCAGATGGAGATTCTCAAAAAGCCTTAGACGTAATCGCAGACAAAGCAATTATCGGTTCATTTACGAATGCTAGCATAGCGGCCTATTTCTCTGAAGAACAAGAAACAGCCCTATTGCTAGAGCCAGACGGTAAACTTATTATTTGTGTTGACCCGCTAGATGGCTCATCAAATATAGATAATAATCTTTCCGTTGG
>JAACDT010000270.1 GCA_009936885.1 Alphaproteobacteria bacterium | reverse complement strand
AATACTAAAACAAATCCCCAGTGAAATATTTTTGCTACTATACTATAACTTTTAGCTGGTTTGCTTTCCAATAAACTATCTATGGTATCGTCACTGTTTTTATTCTTGAGCATTTACATCTACCATTAAATTCACCTCAAAAAGTCATAACCAAAACACGGTATAAATGCTTTATAATAACCAAAGCTCGGTTTCTATCAACGTCAAAACATTATCACTAACGTAACTAACACTGATGAATGTTGGATAATTAAATCAAATTTCTATGATCTGTAATAGTTTGACAACTTAAAAGGTACAATTCTAGCCCATACAAAAAAACTCTTTAAAATCAGCGACTTTTTTGGACCGACATTAACAAAAAAGTACAGAAATATTCAAGGTAAATTTAAAAAACTTAATAAAAACAATAGTTTATAAGGTATTGTTCACTCCCACTCAATTGTGCCAGGGGGTTTACTTGTATAATCATACACAACGCGGTTAATACCTGATACTTCATTTATAATTCTGGTGGCAACATGTGCGAGAAACTCTGAGGAGAATGGATAAATATCGGCTGTCATGCCATCAGTTGATGTAACTGCCCGCAAGCCACATACATACTCATATGAGCGCGCATCCCCCATAACACCGACAGTTTTGACTGGAAGCAAAACTGCAAATGCCTGCCAAATTTCATCATACAACCCAGCTTTGCGTATAGCATCTAAATATACAGCATCTGCATTTCGCAGAATATCAAGCTTATCTTCGCTTATACTGCCTGGCATTCGTATTGCTAGGCCAGGCCCTGGAAATGGATGGCGACCCACCAAAACTTCTGGGAGTCCTAATTCTCTTCCAAGTTGTCTTACCTCATCTTTGAACAACATACGAAGTGGTTCAACAAGAGTGAGCTTCATATGTTCTGGAAGCCCGCCCACATTATGATGCGATTTAATCGTAACATTATTTCCGCCCGCAACAGAAATTGACTCTATCACATCTGGGTAAAGCGTTCCCTGCGCCAGAAATGCAGCTCCTGATATTTTTTGTGCTTCTTCGTCAAATACATCAATAAAGCTTGCCCCGATTATCTTTCGCTTTTGTTCAGGGTCGGACACGCCTTCAAGCTTTGATAAAAATAGTTTACTTGCATCTTTATGAATTAGCGGAATGTTGTAACGGCTGCCAAATAACGCAACCACCTCCTCTGCCTCCCCTTTTCTTAGCAGGCCATGGTCAACAAATACGCATGTTAGCCTATCTCCGATTGCCTGATGCAATAATATTGCAGCAACTGAGCTATCAACCCCACCAGAAAGGCCGCAAATCACCCGCCCATTTAGGCCAACCTGTTCTTTGATATCGCTGATAGCCTGACTTTTATAGGCTGCCATAGACCAGCTATTCTCGCACCCGCAAATCAGGGTTGCGAAATTTTTTAAGATTTGAGTTCCACCCACTGTTTGAACAACTTCTGGATGAAATTGCACTCCATAATATCCAAGCTCACTATTAGCAATCGCTGCAAAAGGAGCCCCTTTTGAGCAGGCAACCACTTCAAAACCATCTGGTAATTCGGCAACATGATCGCCATGGCTCATCCATACATCAAAATCTGTTTCATAGGGAAGATTTTCAAATAACAGGCATTCTGTAATCACTTCTAATCGAGCGCGACCAAACTCCCGGCTTGTGCCTGCCTCAACCTTGCCGCCAAGCTGTTCGCACATTGTTTGTTGCCCATAGCAAATACCAAGCACAGGTGCATTGTTCCAAATAGCATCAGGTACTCGTGGTGTATCTGAATGCGTGACTGAATTTGGCCCGCCTGATAAAATCACCCCTTTCGGCTTTTTAGCAAGATAAGGAGCGCTATCTGAGGTCGAAGGCATAATTTCTGTGTAAATACCAGCGTCACGCAATCTTCTCGCAATTAGCTGTGTTACTTGTGAGCCAAAATCTATGATTAAGATCATATCTACTAAACCGACCTCCCTAACTTTTCATTCAAATCGCATTGGAAGAAATCATTATAATCCAGGGCGATAATTTGGAGCTTCACGCGTAATAGAGACATCATGGACATGAGATTCTGCAAGACCCGAACCTGTGATTTTCCTGAAAATGCATTTAGTTTGCATTTCCTCGATTGTCGCATTCCCAGTATATCCCATTGCTGCTTTCAGACCGCCAGCAAGTTGGTGTAATACATTCTCAACTGGGCCTTTATAGGGAACCTGACCCTCTATCCCTTCAGGCACTAATTTTAGCGGCTGTGAAACTTCGGCCTGAAAATACCTATCTGCTGAGCCACGTGCCATTGCGCCTAGAGAACCCATTCCGCGATAGGCTTTGAATGAGCGTCCTTGATGCAAGAAAACTTCGCCAGGTGTCTCATCTGTGCCAGCCAATAAAGAGCCTATCATTGCAGCAGAGGCACCAGCTGCTATTGCCTTGGCAAGATCGCCGGAATATTTAATCCCACCATCTGCTATTGAGGGAACCCCTACTTTGGCGCAAACTGCTGAGGCTTCCAAAATAGCGGTTAGTTGGGGCACCCCTACGCCTGCAATCATTCGCGTTGTGCATATCGACCCAGGCCCAATGCCAATTTTAACCGCATCAACGCCAGCATCAATCAAGGCTTGCGCTCCTTCAGCGGTTGCAATATTGCCACCAATAATCTGAACATCATTTGATAGCTGTCGCACGTTCTTAACAGTCGCCAAAACCGATCCTGAATGCCCGTGGGCTGTATCTACTACAATCACATCAACACCTGCTTCTACTAATGCTTCTGCACGCTCAACACCATTATGCCCAGCGCCCGTAGCAGCTGCTACCAAAAGCCGTCCAGAACCATCCTTAGAAGCAAGAGGATGATTCTCAGCTTTTTCCATATCTTTTACCGTAATAAGTCCAATACATTGATTTTTCTGATTTACAACCACCAGTTTTTCAATGCGATGCTGATGTAACAAGCTTCTTGCTTCTTCTGCACGTGATTTTTCTGTAACTGATATCACGCTTTTCGTCATTAAATCTGAAACAGACTTGGTCATGTCAGTGGCGAATCTTACATCACGGTTGGTTAGAATACCAACCAGAATATTGTCTTCCTTTACCACTGGAACACCACTAATTTGATTGTGTCGCATCATTTCAAGTGCTTCGCCAAGTGTTTTATCAGGACTAATAGTAAGCGGATTTACTACCATTCCCGCTTCAAATCTTTTAACCGAGCGAACCTGATTTGCATGTTCTTCTATCGTGAAGTTTTTATGCAACACGCCAATACCGCCAGCCTGTGCCATTGCAATCGCTAATTT
>JAACDT010000269.1 GCA_009936885.1 Alphaproteobacteria bacterium | reverse complement strand
GCCGATTTCTGCCAGATGCATATAATCAACACCAGAAGGACAGATTGTCATGCAAGAAAGACAGGTAAGACATCTATCGAGATGGAATGATGTCTCTTGGCTGGCTGGCGCATCTGATTCAAGCATATCTCGCATCATCCAGATGCGCCCTCTTGGACTATCGCGCTCATCGCCTGTTATTACATAAGTAGGGCAGGTCGCGGTGCAAAAACCACAATGAACACATTTTCTTAAAATCTCATCCGCTTCGCGGATTTCAGGTCTTTGATATTGCTCTTCTGTGAAGCGTGTTTGCATTTATCCTATCTCACTCATGGTGCAATCGCAGGTATTGTACGATTTGGGTTTAGGATATGGCGCGGGTCAAATGCATCTCGCACTCTCACTTCAAGAGCATGCAAGGCAGAGGGTAATGGCTGAAAAACAGAAATATGCTGGCGCAAATTAATGTCGGCTTTCAACAATGTAGCATGCCCCCCTCCATGAGACGCAAGTTCGGTGCGAATAATATTATGCAAATTTTCGCTCTTTCCAGCTATCCAAACAAGTCCGCCAGCCCAATCCAGAAATCCAGATATGTAAGTTCTATCGCTTATGGCCTTAAACAGAAATGGCCCACTTGCAGGAGGTGTTGATATCTGCCAAATTTGGTCAGATTCTGAAAGCGGCTTGCCATTACATAATGCGCGCCATAATTCAGTAGTTTCCTGATTTTCCAACAAATAGCATTCCTTTGTTTTGGGAAGCAATTCTCGGATTTGATTTATTCTATCTAGAACAGAAATCTCAATACCCTCTATTCGAATAATGGCAGCAGCGCCTTGCCCGCCAATATCTAACGACAGTGCTTTTGCTATTTCAACAGGCACTACCACCCCACCTGATGCTTCCACCGGACTTGCAAAAATTTGACCTACTATTTTCTGAGCCGCAAACATATCAGATGTAGGCACAATACAGCTATAAGCTACCTCAGGAGCTGGCAGAACTTTCAAGGTAATTTCATCCATAATTGCCAATGTTCCAAATGACCCTGTCATAAGCTTGGACAAATCATATCCTGTAACATTTTTCATCACACGGCTACCAGATTTAAAAAGTTCAGCTCTGCCAGAAATAGCCGTAAAACCAAGAAGATAGTCTCTTGCACTACCTGCTGATATCCTTCTTGAGCCTGCAAGACCCGCGCCTATTACGCCGCCTATCGTCTGGTTGGTTGGCTGTGCGTTTGCATCTTCATATAGGCTTTTAAAATGGGGTGGCTCAAAGGCTAGAAACTGATTTTCCGAGGCAAGCAATTCTTCTACTTCTCGCAAACGCGTCCCAGCACGAACTACCAGCACAAGCTCTGCAGGGTCGTAATCAATAATCCCAGTATAGTTCTTCATGCTAATGCATTTCTGGGCATTGACAGGGCGTCCAACCCCATCTAGCGTTCCACAACCCTCGATTTTTAATGCTGTTTCTTCCGCCAGAGCTTCTGCAACCATGTTTTGCAGACTTTCCAAGGTATCAGGATATAATAACTTCATCAAACAAATGCTCTAGCCGAATTATGAACTATTAAACTTAAAACCTAGGCAGGTCTGAGTGTGGTAACTTGCCATGATGCACATGCAATCGTCCAAGTTCAGCACATCTGTGGAGTTGAGGGAATACCTTACCTGGATTTAATAAATGTTGGGGATCAAACGCACATTTTAAACGCTGTTGTTGTTTGAGATCAGTTTCATTAAACATCTCACCCATTAGATCTCGCTTCTCGATCCCAACGCCATGTTCTCCTGTTAAAACCCCGCCAAGCGCTACACAGTGACGCAATATATCTGCTCCGAATGCCTCAGCTCGTTCAAGATCACCCTCGATATTAGCATCGAATAGAATAAGGGGATGCAGATTGCCATCACCCGCGTGAAACACATTTGCAACTCTCAATCCATATTGTTGAGACAAGGACGAAATTTTAACCAGCATTTCAGGGAGTGCCTTTCTTGGTATCGTGCCATCCATGCATAAATAGTCTGGTGAAATACGGCCAACAGCGGGAAAAGCTGCCTTTCGCCCAGACCAGAAGTCTATTCTTTCTTGTTCTGAATGAGATAGACGCACCGAGTTTGCACCTGCTTTGCGCATTATTCGCTCTACCGCTTCGAGTAACGCATCTACTTCAACGCTCGGCCCGTCTAGCTCGACGATTAATAGTGCTGCTGCTTCTCTTGGGTATCCTACATTAACAAAATCTTCAGCTGCCGTTATGGCAGGATTATCCATCATTTCCATTCCAGCTGGAATAATGCCAGCTGAAATCACATCTGATACCGCTTTGCCAGCATCCAGAGCTGATTCAAATCCAACGAGCATTGCACGCTGGGTTGATGGTTTGCGTAAAATTCGAACGGTTACTTCTGTTACCACACCTAACAAACCCTCAGAGCCTGTTAAAACACCCAATAAATCAAGCGAACCTGAATCAAGATGCCTGCCGCCTATACGAATACCCTCCCCTTCCATGGTTACTATCTCAACGCCAAGCACATTATTTGTGGTCAGACCATATTTCAAGCAATGCACGCCTCCAGAATTCTCAGCTATATTGCCGCCAATTGAACAGGCAATTTGGCTAGATGGATCTGGTGCATAATAAAATCCCGCATCTTCAACTGCATGGGTAATTCCAAGGTTAGTTACTCCAGGCTGAGTTACCACACATCGGTTTTCATAATCTATGTCTAATATTTTATTAAACTTCCCAAGACTAAGTAAAATGCCGTCTGCGAGAGGTGTTGCCCCCCCAGAAAGAGATGTTCCAGCCCCTCTTGGCACTATTTTTACTTCATTGTGCTTACACCATCTCATAACAGAGGCGATTTGTGCGACATTTGTTGGGAGCACAACAGCAAGCGGTGTTTGACGATAGGAGGATAATCCATCCGCATCATACGCACGCATAGAAGTAAGGCTGTCTAAAACACACTCATCTGGAAGCAATGATTTCAGACCCGCAATAATATCATCTCGTCTTGATAAAATCTCACTATCTGGCGATGGAACACCCATTTCTATAACCCCCGATTCGGATCTGCTTTATGGATCTGGCTTTATGGATCCTGCTTTATTGATATAGGGTGGTTATGTGAAAAAAATCAATCATCAACCAGCAGAGTCAGAAGAAGTTTTTCAAAAAACTAGAAATTAACAGAAAAAAGCCAGCATAAAAGCCGGCTTTGTCAATATCTTTCACACATTGTGCTTAATTATCCTGTTAATAAGTCACCACTACCCCTGACGGGCTTTCAAACGTGGGTTTCTCTTGTTGATCACATACAACCTACCGCGGCGACGTACCACCTGACAATGACGGTCGCGATTTTTAATGGTTTTAAGAGAACTTACAACTTTCATGACAACTTCCATTTCTAGGAAAAACGTGCTGGTTTATAGACTGCCCAATGCTAAAGGTCAAGAGGCGTATTCATACGAAATCCCACATCCAGCAAGTCCACAATAGCCATTTGGCACTTTATGTAAATATTGCTGATGATAGTCCTCTGCATAATAGAAATGCTCATGCATTTTGATCTCTGTTGTAATATCAGGCTGGCCTGCTTTTTTTAAAGCAGACTGATAATGTTCAGCAGATTGTTTTAACTGAACAAGCTGTTTTTCATCAAACGCATATAGAGCTGAGCGATATTGAGTTCCTCTGTCATTTCCTTGTCTCATAAACTGGGTTGGATTATGTTCTTCCCAAAAAATACCAAGCATTCTATCCAGAGATACTTTTTTAGGGTCATAAATAATCAAAACAGCTTCGGTATGGCCTGTACGCCCTGAACAAACTTCTTCATAAGTTGGATTGTGCGTGGTACCGCCTGAATAACCAACAGCAGTTGTATATACACCCTCGCATTTCCCAAATAATCTCTCTGCCCCCCAAAAACATCCCATTCCAATAACAAGTTTATGAAGATTATCTGGAAAAGGGGGATGCATGGCGGTGTTTAAGACAGCGTGCGTTTGTGAGGTCTTGATTTCCTGTGCTCTGCCTTTGAGCGCTTCGTGGCTATCTGGTAGTCTAGTTTTAAACGGATTATCAAAAAACATATTTGGGTACCCTTTAGTTTGAGTTTTGCAGAACGCCTGTTTATAAATCATCTAATCTTAAGAATGTAAGGCTTCAATACCTGGAAGTGATTTTCCTTCGATCCATTCAAGAAAAGCGCCTCCTGCCAGTGATACATAAGTAAGCTCATCTGCTACGCCTGCAAGATTTACAGCAGCGACCGTATCGCCGCCGCCAGCAACACTTATAAGCTGCCCGTTGCGGGTTCTCATGCCTATAAACGCGCCAAGCGATTTACTAGCCTCATCATATGGGGCAATTTCAAATGCACCGGCAGGTCCGTTCCATAATAATGTTTTGCAGTCTTTTATATGTTCTTTGAATAAAGCGACGGAGGCAGGACCAATATCTAAAATCATCTCATTATCTTCAAGCGCGCCGTTGAGGCGCGTGTGAAAGCGCCCCCCTTTTTCTAATTTTGTACTTACAACACCATCAACTGGCAAAATTATCTTGCATCCTTGTTGTTGCGCAAGCTCTAATATCGTTTTAGCTGTAGGTATCAAATCTGGCTCATATAATGATGCAGCCACTGGTACTTGCCTCGCAGCAAGGAATGTGTTTGCCATCGCGCCCGCAAGTAGCAGCTTATCCACTTTGGAAATCAGATTTTCTAATACAGAAAGTTTTGTAGATATTTTTGCACCACCAACAAAGGCCGCCACAGGCCGCTTCGGGCTTTCCAATGCATCAGACAGCGCTGTTAGCTCTACTGCAAGAACAGGGCCGGCATAGCTTGGCAAAAACCCGGTAATCGCTTGAATAGATGCGTGTGAGCGATGAGAGCACGAAAACGCATCATTGACATAAATATCGGCAAGACTTGCATAAGCGCGTGCTAGATTTTGGTCGTTTTGTTCTTCGCCTGCATAAAAGCGGCAATTCTCCAATAGACAGATTTTATCATGTGAATCTACCGCCTCTAAAAGCTGTGATGAATCTTCGATATGCGCTATAAAACGCACTGGCATTGATACTGCTTCGCTAAGATATTCTTGGAGTGGTTGCGAAGAGAGTGTGTTATCAACATTTCCTTTGGGGCGTCCAAGATGTGTTACTAAAATAAGTTGCTTTGAACATTCTAATAGGGTTTTTATTCCAGGAATAACGCGTTTTATTCTGGTATCATCCAAGATTTTTCCGTCTTGCATCGGAACATTGAAATCAACCCGCATCACAATTCGTTTATTCTGCGCACTCTGTTTGCTAATCACATTATAGTGATCTGTCATTCTTCAAATATCCTCTTGTATTAAATGATGGTACTGGATTACATAAATAACATGTTGCGTGCAAACCAGCATCATTTTATTGATGTGTTATTCTGTAACCCAATTTGTAATCTTCATAATGCAGGAAAATTTTTGGTGTTGCGACGTTTCTTGGTAACAATAAAGGAGCGCCGACCGACTTTCTGGCAGGTATAAAAGACGGCCTTCCCTTGCAATTAGCGGTTATCCCTTTCAGTATCGTATTTGGCATGGTAGGGCTAGAGGCAGGGTTGACGCCACTTCAAACTTTTTTTATGTCATCTATCTTATTCGGCGGTGCTAGCCAGATTGTATTTACACAATTATACGCAACAGGCACGCCCTTTACCATATTGGTCACAACCGTTAGCGCTGTTAACCTTCGCCATATACTCTATGGGCTTGTTATGTCGGAATATTTACGCCATTTACCCTTACATTGGCGCATATTTCTTGGCTATTTACTGACCGATGAAGCATTTGCAATTTCGCATCTAAGATTCACCCAAAAACATTCCTCAGAGGCAATGCATTATCACTTACTGGGAAGTGGTCTAATCCTTTGGTCCTGCTGGCAGATATCGACTGTAATCGGAATAGTAGCTGGCCCAACAATACCAGATAGTTTTCAGCTTGGATTTGCTGTTCCACTTACATTTATTGCCGTTGTAATTCCTTCTCTAACGCACTTTCCGCAAATATTTGCGGGCGTTTCTTCTGGAACTGCTGCCCTGATATTTCAGTTTCTGCCATTTAATCTCTGGATTATTATTTCTGCTATTTGTGGCATTATTGCTGGTACAGCCTCTAGCTATTTAATACATGCAAGAGACACAAAAACTGAGAAAAAGCCATGATAGTCTGGCTTGCTATTATTTGCGCTGGAATTTTGACCTTTTCCGCACGATTTCTTACCCTATCTCCCTTAATGCCAAAAACGCTTCCAGTCTGGCTTCAATTAGCCATGAAGTTTGTGCCAGTATCTGTATTAACGGCAATCATTGTTCCAGCTATTTTATCTCGCCCGAAACAGGAGCCCTTGTCATTCAAGATAATCTGAGAATAGGAGCAGCCATCATTGCTATTATTGTTGCTTATTATACACGCTCTACTGTTGCGACTATTATATCTGGATTGTGCGTTATCTGGCTTTTAACCTTTTGGCAATAAGCCACCAAATTCTGCCATCTATCAAGGACAACCCAAGGCTTATAATTACAAAACCGCCGAGGGTTTGAGCAGAAATCCATTTTGAGAGAATAATAGCATCAATCGATACTGCAAAAATAGGCACAATAATCGTCACAAGCATGAGACTAGATGCACCTGCAAGTTCTAAAATACGATAATAAATAACATAGGCAAAGGCAGTACCAGCGATACTAAGTCCCATAAGTATTGTTATAAACTTCCACTCAAATGCCTCTAGATCTGGTATGCCATCTGCCAAAACCATAATGGGTGCAACAATTACAGATCCAACCAGCAATGTTCCGCAGGCAATATCCAGTGGCTTGTAGCTTGAGAGACGTGTTTTACCCCACACGCTTCCTAACGCATAACTAATAGTGGCAAGCAATATGGCGAACTGGCTTAAAGATGCAAGTGTGATTTCTGTTAAGGAGTCCATGCCAATCACTAAAATCACGCCTATAATACCAATTAGAGTGCCTATTACTCGTCTTGCATCTAATGGCTCTGAGGGAATGAATATTGCTGCAATAAAAACCGCTGCAAATGCAGTATTAGAATTTAAAATCGCCGCCAGACCCCCGCTTATTGTCTTTTGACCCCAGGCAATGAGCGTAAATGGAATAATATTATTCAATAGTACCATTATGGAAATACAAAACCAGAAATCAAATTGAGTTGGTAATTTTTGCCGCCGCCATAAAAGAAGTATATATAAGGCAATCCCAGCAAACAGAATTCTATACCAGACAAGTGTTAGCGGCGGGACATACCGAACGCCCTCACCAATAAAATAGAAAGACCCACCCCATATGAATGATAAAAGAAATAATAATAACCACGCTTTATTATTCATCTGTGTTACCTTTTTTTATAAAAGAGCTTCGGCTATCATTCGTATTCCCATAATAAAAAACATCCACAATAATAATTTTCTGAATAAGTCAGTTGATATTTTATCTCTAATTAATTGGCCAAGAATAAATCCAATTGTTGCCACTAATGTTACAACCAAACTGGGAAACCACATCTCAGAAAAAACAAAAACTTCGGTTGATACATATCCGAAAATGACAGGTAAACATCCTACCAGCAACAAAAATCCCATGGTATCAACAAATTCCCGCTTAGGAATTTTGGCAGATATAAGGTAAATCGTAAGCGGGATAGCCCAAAGTACTGTCGGGCCACCTACAAAGCCAGAGACACCCCCAACAATCGGTTGCCATTTTCTCATTTTTTCTGGTGGAATATGCCATCCACCACTTCTGATATTTGTTATAAAAAAACTTAATATACCAACGCCAATCCATAGCTTAATAAACTCATTTGATAAATGCACCGTAACAAATGAAAAAACCGCCAAACTTGCCATCATCCATGCAGCAAGCCGCCAATATTTTTTTATCACAAAAAGATGGTCTTTAGCCTGATAATATTGCCAGCTATTTAAAAGCAAAACAGGAATTACGTTCATCATGACCGCGTCAACAGGCGGTATAAAAAAGGTAAGAAGTGTAATGGCAACGGTTGGAAGCCCTAGACCAAGTGTTCCTTTTACAATGCCCGCAAGGAAGAATGATGTTACAATAATTATCCAATAATATTCAGCAGCGAACTCTGACATTAGAGGCTGGTTGCACCTAATTGAAGCGCAATTTTATCAATTTTTTTTGCAAGCGCTTCATCCAAACTCGTAATCCCGCCAGCATCATGGGTGGTAAGGTTTATCGTCACCGTACTATAGACATTTGACCATTCAGGATGATGATTCATTTTATCAGCTATAATCGCAACCTGCATCATGAAACCCATTGCAGAATCGAAACCATTAAATTTTAACGCCCTGCTCATAGCCTTACTATCAGCTTGAAATGACCAGTTTTTAAGGTCAATTTTTAACGCTTCTAACGAATCATCATCTAATAAATTTGACACAATTTTTCTCCAAAAACAT
>JAACDT010000052.1 GCA_009936885.1 Alphaproteobacteria bacterium | reverse complement strand
GTTGTCTATTTAATTGCCTATTTAATAGTTAGATTTAGCCGATTTGAGAAATTTTGACCATGGCCTGCTATAAATATTTCCTCTTTTTACAAAATTTGTTTTATTTAACATTTAAAACAGTACTGCATTTTACTTTTATCTAATGTGAAAGAAACTTATAAGATATAAATCAAGATAATTTCCCACTTGCTTAATCTGCTAATCACAGCACAATAGACGTAAAATTTGGGCTACGATTTTAAAGGACGGCTATGTTGGATTATCTTGAAGTTAAGACGGGGTTAACCTCTGATAATGATGGGCTAAGGCCAGTTTACCTGATTATTTCCTCTGAATTTCATAAATGGGTAGAGAATACACCCCCCTATTGGAAATCTTGGATAAAGCAAAATAATTTCCAGCCTGATTCAGGTAGCTTTTTGCTCTTTCCTGATAAGAACGGAAATGTTGAAGCAGCATTATTAATAATCTCTGAATCATCTTCCACTTTTTTAAATAACGCAGATACAAACTGGACTGACTCAGATTGGCCTGGCATTTGGGAAATGGCTATCGCTGCTAAAAAATGCCCTGCTGGTATCTGGAAAATAGAATTCGGGAATAAAGAATTTGAAAAAACGCCGTTCATTTTAGGGTGGGGATTAGCACAATATAATTATGATTTTCCTGAAAAACCGAATGATCCTCAAAAGAACCCCCCTAAAGATAAAGACCAAAATACAGAAAAACCTGAATCTGCGCAGCTATACGCACCAGATGCGGGAGAAGTGCCTGCATTGATTAAGGCTATATCGCTTTGCCGAAATCTTATTAATTTACCAGCAAACTATCTAAACACTTCAAAATTAGCACATATAGCTTCACAGCTTGCTGACAGGTTCTCAGCTGATTTCACATTGTATTCTGGTGCAAAGCTAGCAACACATGCACCATCAATTAATGTGGTTGGACGCGCTGCAGAAACGCCTCCGTGTTTAATAGATTTTAAATGGGGCACAAAAGGACCTAAAATAACCGTAATTGGCAAGGGCATAACCTTTGATACCGGGGGTCTTGACCTCAAACCGTCAAAAGCCATGGAGATAATGAAAAAAGATATGGGGGGAGCAGCACATGCCCTTGGTCTGGCATCGGCCATTATGGAAACTGGCCTTAGCGTACAATTACGTGTTTTAATACCAGCTGCCGAAAATTCAGTTTCTGATAAATCCATGCGGCCTCTTGATATTATTGAAACTGCTGCAGGAATTCCTGTTGAGGTAGGCAACACCGACGCAGAAGGACGCCTAGTATTAGCAGACGCATTATTCTACGCCAAAAAGGATAATCCAGACTTTGTGGTTGATTTTGCAACACTAACTGGTGCTGCCAGAGTAGCTCTTGGCACAGAATGCCCTGCTGTTTTTTGTAACAAAACAGAGACCGCTAGACAACTCATGTCGATAGGCGAGAAAATAGATGACCCGATTTGGCAACTGCCATTATTTGCGCCATATGAGCGATATTTAAAAACAGGAACATCTGCGGTTTCAAGTACAGGTCAATCAGGATATGGCGGCGCTATAACAGCAGCACTATTCTTGCAAAAGTTCATTGGCAAAGATTTAAATTGGGCGCATATCGATGTTATGGCATGGAATCTCTCGAGCAGACCGGGCAGGCCAAAAGGAGGAGAAGCTATGGGACTTCGAACCGTTTATCAATATATTGCGGAACTTGCCAAAAATCATTAGCGTTATATAAAGATAATTAAATTCAGTTAATTATAAGTTTAGGGGAAATAAAAATGGCTAATTCTAAAAAAAAGGAAATTGGGCTTGCGATAGTGGGTTGCGGCGCTATCGGCAGGATAAGAGCCATCATGGCACGCGATTACCCAGGAATAGGTTGGATTGGCTTATGTGATATCGACACAGAACTTGGTAAGACATTACAAAAAGACACAAACGCAGATTTTTTTACAGATGATTATAACAAACTTCTCGCAAGAAGTGAGGTAGATGCCGTAATTATTGCAACTGATGAAAATCACCATTTTGGACCAACAATGGCAGCCGTAGAAGCTGGAGCAAGTTTATTTATCGAAAAGCCCCTAGCTACTGACATTCAGGAATCAGCAAAAATTTTGGCCGCAATAGAGGCCGCAGGGCTAGATGCGGTGATGGGATATACACAGCGTTTCAGGAGGCGTTTTCTCACTGTAAAACAACGCTTAGAAGAAGGACGCATTGGAGATGTCACATCAGTTGTTACCCGTGCATTTATGAATTCAATGGTGCCTATTGCTACCGTGCGGAGAACAAACGAGCGTCAAAATCTTACCCCAATGGTTGTATCTGGCACGCATAGCCTTGATATGTCTTTATGGTTGTTAGAGGGTAAGACACCCGCGCAAATTTTTGCAAAATCAGTTGATAAATCGCTTTCACAATATGGTACCAAAGATGCAACATTCGGTCTTTTTACCATGGATGATGGCACGATTTTCAGCATGAATATTAGCTGGGCACTTCCTCAGGTTTGGCCTGGATCAGTTTACGGGCTTGAGATTGGTATCGTTGGCACCGAGGGTGTGATTGATATAGAGGATACTCATAGGGATCTAGTGCTGGCTAGCACAAAGTCACAAGGTGGGGGATATGTTCCCCATGGATTTGAGCCTCCGCAGAGACATGTTGATTTTCTTACATCTTACCCGCCCGGCGATATTTATGGTGGCCAGCTATGGGGCCCTATGCGTGAAGAGACTAATTCTTGGTATCAGAGATTAGTTACTGGACAATCAACACCACACGCAACCGCCAAAGACGGGCATAGGAACCTAGTGCTTACAATGGCGATGGATGCATCAGCCTTTACCGGAGAGGCTATTGATTTAACCGATAATTTAGAAAAACACATTCTAGAAATACAGTCCTCAGTGAAAAAATAGGGAAAGTAATTATGAAAGCACTTGTATCTCACGGACCTAATCAACCCTTTTCTCTAGAAAATGTTGCTGACCCTATTCCAGGACCTGGAGAAGCAGTTGCAAAAATTCTTGCCTGTGGTGCAGGACTCACAGTTCAGCATGTTAAAGCTGGGCGTTCTCCTGTTCCGTTCCCTCGAATATTAGGGCACGAAATTTCAGCAGAAATTGTTGAAACAAACGGAGATTGCGGCAATATTAAAGTTGGTATGCCTGTAACCGCATATTTTTATCTGACCTGTGGCCACTGTAAATTTTGTTTAATTAATCGTCAAACGTTATGCAAAAATTTTGGTGGTTATATTGGTAGAGCCTGTGACGGCGGGTATGCTGAATATATCAAATTACCTGCCAAAAATTTTGTTCCGATACCTGAGACTTTGGATATCTACAAAAATCCAGCTGAAATTGGAGTGATTTGTGATGCAATTGCCACCCCTTACAAGGTGCTTAGAAAGGGAAGAGTTGCCCCTTTAGATAAAGTGGCGGTATTTGGTGCTGGTGGGGGTCTTGGCATTCAGATGCTAAAAATGGCACGATGGGCAAACTGTCATGTTACAGCCGTGGACATAGATACGAGTAAGTTCTCAGCATGCCTTGAGCATGGAGCAGATATTTGTGTTAATGCAGGCAGTAATGATGCACATGAAGCACTAATGGATGCATCTAGTGGCGGCTTCGATGTGGCAATAGATTTTGTTTCCTCAACAAAAAGCCTAGAAATGGCTGTTGCGAGTTTAGGGATTGGCGGGAGATTATTAACACTTGGCGGGGGGGTGGTGCTAATGCAGATTTCAAACTCAATGCAATGACTCTTTTATCAAAAGAAATTGAAGTTATGGGCAGCCGTTATTGCACTTATCAAGAAGTACTTGAAAGTTTGCAACTGGTGGGAGAACAATCACATAAGGGTCTTATGCCACTAGTCACACGCACTTCCGGTTTTGAGGGACTAGAAGAAATTCATAACGATGTTGAGCATAGTCGTATAACCGGAAGAGCTGCGCTCGTACTTTAATTTTGGGGATAATTGATGAAAAAATCTGCAGGCATTGTGGGGCTTGGTGTACTTGGCTCTGCAATAGCACAATATCTACTCGAGAAGGATTACGAAATATACGGGTATGATATAGCCCCAAATGCACTTAATGAGCTAGAAAAATTTGAAAACTTTAAAACATGCAGCTCACCTGCTAATGTATTGTCACATCAACAAATAACTCTTTTATGTTTGCCATCTGCTGCAAGCCTAGAAATAGTTGTGAAGGATTTATCCAAAAATTCATTACCGCATTCTAAACAACCCCTTTTAATAGAATTATCTACTCTACCAGTGGACTCAAAAATCGCTGCGTTAAAGATCGCACAAGATAATAATATTAGAATGGTAGATTCACCAGTATCAGGAAATCGGATTGTCGCTTTAAATGGAAAATTATCCGCCTATTTGTCTGGTATTAGGCAAGATACTGAAATTGCCAAACCTTTATTAGATGCTTTTTGTCAGAAGGTTACTGAAGTTGGCGATTTTGGAAATGGAAGCAAAATGAAGCTTATTGGCAACATTTTAAATCTTGTTCATAACAGTGTGACCGCTGAAGTTATGGTTCTTGGGATGAAAGTGGGGTTAGAGCCAGAATTAATTCATAAAGCAATTAGCGGCACATTTTCAAGCTCAGCAGTATTTGAAGGGCGCGGAAAATTAATGGTTGATAATAATTATGCCGTGGAAGGGATGAACTTTTCTACGCCTATAAAAGATAGTGATTTTATTACCAAATTAGCTAAAGATCATTTTGTGCCACTGCCTTTATACCAGGTCGCCTTACAATATTATTTAGCTGCAATGGCGCAGGGATACGAGGACCTAGACGCAGCTGCGGTTTGCGCAGTAGTTGAGAAGAATACAAATTTGAACCGCTAGTAGCATTTTAAAAAACTTTTTAATATTCTGGTTTATTTTAATTTATATAATTTCAAAATTTTGGAAATTAGGATTTCGAAGAATATTCATAAAATCAAGTCGTCTGAGCACACCAAACACTGCTATTTGTACCAAACCAGTCTCCTTCAAAATTTCGGCTTCGATTATTTTTATGTCAATAGTTCTCAGCTTTGAATTTTCTGTTGCTTCAGCTGTGAGAGTTCGCTTAATACCCTGCAAAAGAGCGCTTTCACCAAAACATTCGCCTTTTTCAATAACAGCAATTTTATTACCACTCTCTTGAGACAATTTGATCGAACCACTTTCCACAAAATACATTTTTCTCGCAGTATCACCACAGCTAAATAATATTTGATTAGCCTCAATATTTAAACGTTTCAATTCTTTGTCAAATTTGTAGAGAAATTCATCCTCAAAATAATAGGGTGCTTTAGAATTCCCTAAACCACATATTCTATTCATACTATATTTGATGATTGATTTAACAAGGGCACTGCTCCGATTAACCTCTTCTCTCATTTTTTTACCATCAAATTTTATCAATAATATATCAGTTTTCCTTTTGTAATTGAGAATATTTTCCCTAGCATAAATGCTTTCGGCAATTCTAATGGGGTCATCAACCCTCAAGAGATGCGTAAAATTATTTTCCCCATAAGATAACACGTCCCCTTCTTTCAAAATAAAACAGGAGTTTCTAGTGTTTAAATCAAATTCTTCATTCAATTTTATTTGAATATACGAAAAATCTTCTCCCGATAGGCCATCTAAAATTGCGTTTAAATCTAGCATATTTCTACTCAAGTAATATGTTGTTTTCTTATGCCTTTAAATATTCTTTACTGTTTTCTAAAACACTTATCACTTCTGCAATAATTCTTTTAATTGTGGGTAGATAAGCATAAAATCTTCATGCTCATATGTTGGGTCAAGCATATCAAGTAGCCGCAAGCTATGGCTAAGAAAGGTTTGTTCCCCATTAGTTTGCAACAACTTTTCTAATAGCCCCAAATCTTTTTTAAGGTTGGAGGGTGTTGATTTACCATCAAATGTTCCTGATAAAATATGGTCTGGAAAACGCCTTTCTGAAATATAGCTTCGTGCGTTAGAGCAATTAAACACATCAATCATTTGACCTAAATCGAGGCCTTGCTTCTCGCCCTTGATACAAATTTCACTTAACAGCAAAAAATTTCCGTGGCAAACAGCATTATGGAAAAGCTTCATTAACTGACCCTTACCTGCTCCCCCGATGTGAAAAATCTTATTTGAAAAAGAATTTAATATAGGCGTATTTTTTTCTAAAATATCGGCATCACCGCCAACCATCAATGTTAGAGTTCCAGCGGCTGCTCCCTTAGCTCCACCGGACATAGCTGCGTCTAACTGATTTACCCCAATTTCTTGCAGCAATTTTTCTGCTCGATTTTCTGTCACACGAGGGTCAGAACTTGTAAGGTCAACTATTGTTGCACCATGTTTTGGCGAGTCCAATGATAAAATGTTCCCTATCTGAATAGAGGATTGCACACACATTAAAACCAAATCACATTCTGTAACTATTTTGGTTGCTGAAGATTTTTTAATTAAAGGGTTTTTGGCTGTTAATTCTAATTTATAAGTATCAGTATCATAAACAAGTGATGATAAACCCGCCCTTGAAATACTTGCCGCGATGCCACTACCCATTGCACCAAGACCAATTAGTCCAATATTAGGTTGAGTCATCATAAGCACCACTAATTCAAGTTACCACTCTTTGTATAGAACTGTTACCGTTTTAACAATTTTATTAGCTATAGTTTCAATTTAGGATCAAGCCAATCACGAAGACTGTCACCAAATAGATTGAATGAAAACACTGCTATACTCACAGCAAGACCAGGGTAAATAATCATCCAAGGCGCTGTTCTATAATAATCAGCATTCACCCCAGATAACATTAGCCCCCATGACGGTGTTGGTTCAACCACACCAAGTCCTAAATATGATAAACTTGCCTCAAGCAAGATTGCCTGACCGATCAATGCCGTCATCATAATTAGGAAAGGTGCGGTCACATTAGGTAATATATGCCTGAAAATAATGCGTCTTGAACTAAATCCATTTGCCCTTGCCGCATCCACATAAGGAAGTGTTACCACTGCCAGAGCTTGCGAGCGAATAACACGCGCTGTTTTAGGAATAAATGGAATGGCTATCGCAATAATAACATTAATGTCTATCCCAGCAACAACCGTTTTTGGGAATATTGCTATAACGATAATCGCTAAGATAATTATCGGGAATGAAAGCATGAGGTCTATAAATCGCTGAACCAACAAATCTATTTTACCGCCAAAGAAAGCAGAGCTTGTTCCTATAATCGCCCCTATCGAGCACCCAAATAATGCTGAGAGGAAGCCAATCGATAAAGCTGTTCTTGCGCCATGAATTAGCCGAGATAAGATATCGCGGCCAAATGCATCTGCACCCAGCAAATGAGCGATTGAAGGCGCCCCGCCACCAAAAGCAGGGGATGCCTCGAAATCAACATCTTCTGGATTATAAGGAGATACCTGCTGAGCAAAAATAGCCGCAAGCATCATAATCACAATCATGATAATCCCAATGCTTCCTAGCGGTTGCTGGCGAACAAAATCCCAAACGCTCCGGCGTGCGGGTTTTGTATAAGCTTGGTCTGCAGTTGTGTTAGTGGTTGGAGTACTCATTTTTGATACCTTATTCTTGGATCTAGCGCGGCATATAGCAGGTCAACAATTAAGTTGATTAAAACGAAACCAGTAGCAACCGTTAATACCAGCCCTTGTAATAGGTTTAGATCATTTCTAACAACACTATCTACGAAAAGCTTACCTATACCGTTCAGGTTAAATACAGACTCAGTAACTACAAGACCCCCTAGTAAGAACGCGAACTCCAACCCAATAACCGTGACAGTTGGTAGAAGCGCGTTTCGCATTCCATGCTTTACGATAACAATCCGCTCAAACACACCTTTTGCTCTTGCTGTCCTGATATAATCTTCTGACAACACCTCTAATATTGAAGAGCGAAGCATTCTTGCCGTAACCGATGAGTAGCGATAACCAACTGATAATGCTGGCCATATAAGCTGATATAGGTTGGTTAGAGGGTCTTCTAATAATCCAACGGTACCGAGGGGCGGTAATTTTCCAACGGTTGCCAGCAACATCATAATGATTAGCATACCAAGCCAGAATGAGGGCACAGCTATCCCGCCAATCGTTAATAATCGTATGACATAGTCTAATATCGAACCTCTGAATAACGCTGATAACGTACCCAACGGAAACGCTATTAACACCGCCAAAACGGTCGATAATACGGCTAATTCAAATGACAATCCAATTCGCGCCGCTATTTCAGAAGAAACATTATTTTCTGTCCAGAGCGAAATTCCCAAATCACCTTGAGGAAGTCCAATCATATATTTATAGAATTGAACCATAATAGGGTCATTCAGGCCAAGACGCTCTTTCTCACTCATGATTTCTTCTTCAGAAACCATGCCACCCTCTGCTGTTAGTTTAATTTCGACAATATCGCCAGGAACAACCCGCAAAACGAAAAAAACAAGAACAGCAACCGCAATTAGAGTTGGTATCGTTAATAAAATTCTTCTTATTGCATAACTAAGCATTTTCTAACTCATCTAATTTAATACAAGCTGCTTGATGTTCATTTCCACATTCTTGTAGCTGAGGCATTTCAGCTCTACAGGCGTCAGTGACAAAATTGCATCTTGAAGAAAAAACACAGCCCTTTGGCGGATTAAGAGGAGAGGGTAATTCGCCTTTTAAAACAATTTTCACTCTATTTCTCTCAATCTGTGGATCTGGTATTGGTGCGGCATCCATTAATGCTCTGGTGTAGGGATGTCTTGGGTTACTATATAAATCATCACCCTCGCCAAATTCCATAATTTTACCAAGATACATCACAATAACCTTATGCGAGATATGCTTAACCACCGCAAGATCATGCGCAATAAACAAGTAAGCAATGCCAAGTTCACGTTGCAAATCTTCCAGCAAATTGATTATCTGTGCCTGCACAGATACGTCCAAAGCTGACACTGGCTCGTCACAAATGATTAATTTAGGCTCCATTGATAAGGCTCTTGCAATACCAACCCTTTGACGTTGCCCGCCTGATAACTCATGTGGGTAGCGCTCTCTCATGTAGGGATACAAGCCAACCTTCAATAACAGGTCGGAAATCTTTTCCTCCCTTTCTTGAGGGTCAAGCACAATATTATGCACCTTTAATGGCTCCTCCAAAATTTCTCCAATAGTCATCCTTGGGTTTAATGAGGAGAAGGGGTCTTGGAAAATCACCTGCATATCTTGTCTTACAAGCGCAACAGAATTTGAATTCAAATCAACATCATTGAATTGCATTTTTCCGCCAGTTGCCTTATTCAGATGCAATATAGCTCTTCCAACAGATGTTTTACCACATCCAGATTCGCCTACTAATCCAACAGTTTGCCCAGGATAAACCTCAAATGATACGCCATCAACAGCCTTCACCGTGCCTGAAGTATTAGATAACCAACCGCTTCTGAAGGACACAGAGAAATACTGCTCAAGCCCATCAACAACCAGCAACGGATTTTCTTTATTAATTTCAGCACTACTATGGGTGCTGGTTTCAGCTAGGTAAATGGTACTACCATCTTTGCTTGCTTTATCTGTAAAGAAACAAGCAGCCAAATGATCTTCCTTACCGTGCTGAGTTTCTAACACTGGCACATTGTCGCACGCATCCCCCGCTAGCGGACATCTTGGCTTAAAGCGACATCCTACCGGCGGTGACATTAAGTTTGGCGGCAATCCGTCAATAGTTGCAAGTCGACCGCCCCTTGGTTTATCCATCCGAGGCACTGAGCGAAGAAGCCCAATTGTATATGGGTGAGACGGCTTTTCAAAAATCTGGTTTGCATCGCCTTGCTCTACAATACGAGCAGCGTACATAACATTTACTCTATCAGCATAAGCAGCAACAACACCTAGATTATGTGTGATCATAATTACCGCTACGCCAAGACGGCTACTAATATCCTTCAGTAATTCAAGAATTTGCGCTTGAATTGTAACATCTAACGCGGTTGTTGGTTCATCCGCTATAATCAAATCAGGCTCACAAGCAAGACCGATAGCAATCATCACCCTCTGCCTCATACCACCAGAAAACTGGTGTGGGTACTGGGTTAATCTTTTCTCTGGTTCAGGTATTCCAACCATTCCAAGAAGTTCAATTGTACGTGCATTAGCTTCCTTCTCACTCATCTCTAAATGAGTTAAAAGCGGCTCTGTTAGCTGATCCCCGATTGTAAGAACCGGATTTAAACTGGTCATTGGTTCCTGAAATATCATAGAGATACGGCGACCCCTAAGTTTTCTCATTTCACTTTCAGTCACTTTAGAGATATCAACGCCGTCAAATTTAATGTGGTCAGCGGATATGTCGGCAATACGAGGAAGCAATCTCATCAACGATAGTGCAGTCACTGACTTTCCGCAGCCAGATTCGCCCACTATTGCTAAAAACTCGCCTTTTCCTACTTGAAAACTGATATTATCAACAGCTCTCACGGTACCATTTTTTAATTTGAACTCCACGTTTAAGTTCTTAACATCAAGAAGTACGTTCTTATCATCAATATTTGACACGGTAAAAACCTTCGCAAGTATGAAATAAATAGAGCGCGTCAGTAATTGACGCGCTCACTTGTATTGTTATTTTAGTTTTCTAAATAGACACCACGGTAGGTGTTATTCAGAATGTGTGAGAATGCAATGGTAAAGCCTTTAACGCTTTTATGCATTGGAACCACACGGTCTGTGTAAGTCACAGGAAGCACATAAGCATCTTCAAGTGCTTTTTTCTCAAAAGCATGAACAAGTGCTTTACGCTTTTCAAAGTCTGTTTCACCTTTTTGTGCGTCAAACAACTCATCTAGTTCTCTGTCAATGTAGTTACTGTAGTTAGAACCAGTTTTATCATCTGAGAGATACTTAAAGTGCATTAATGTTGGATCCGGCAAAAATGAAGGAGCCCAGTCTATCGTTGCATCAAATCCACCTTCTTTTCTGATTTGAACAAACTTAGATGTTGGGTTTGTTATCATATTTGGATTCATGCCACATTTCTTCCACTCTGACATCAACCAAATTGCAATATGGTCGTATGGGTGAGAAACAGCTCTGTTACTATATGTAAACTCAAGGCCTTCAAAACCTGCCTCTTTAAGAAGTCTCATACCCTCCGCTCTATTTGCTTCTGCATCAGGACCATAACCTACAAGGTCAAACAATTCTTCGTCTGGGAGTGCAAATTTTGTATCATAAAGCAAGAATCCTGAAGGTCTTGGAGCAACAAATGTAATTTTTGCTAGCTTTGGAAGACCGCCATGCCTGTCGATACATAGGTTCATCGCTTGGCGATCGCGCTTATCTTTAAATGCCTCAAACTCACTGTTAAGAGAAACAACCCATGCAGTCATTAGCTGTTTTTCCTGGAAAGTGATATCATCACCCATTTGCTCTGTTAGAGACTTTCTTTCTGGTGGGGCAACTCCGCGCCACTCAGCCATGATTTGACCTCCAACCATCGGCTCTACGATGCCTTTAATACGATAACCAACAGTACCGTCAAGGCAGTTATCACCATGATGGAAATCATCATAACGAACCGCTTTATAAGCTTCGCCTTTTACGTGCTCATCAAGCATATAAGGACCAGTACCATTAACATTTTTAACTGGGAATGCTGGGTCAGCTGCTAAGTCTTTTGCAGAATAAATAGCGTTAAACGGGGATGCAAATCCATCCATCATAAACGCGTCTGCTGAGCTGAGTTTGAAAATCACTGTGTGATCATCAGGTGTCTCAATTTCTGAAATACTTGCAAATAATGCTTTTCTTACAGATGTAACCCCTTCTGGTGGATTTCTCATACGGTCATAGCTTGCCTTAACATCAGCTGATGTAAAAGGAGTTCCATCATGGAACTTAACACCTTTATGCAAGTTAAATGTATAAGACAGCCCATCGTCAGCCATTGACCAACTCTCAGCTAAATCCCCTTCTAACTTTGGAAAGTTTTTCCAGTCAAATGTTAGAAGAGTTGAATAGTGTTGTGTTACGAAGTGCATAACTGCGTATGAATTTGTGGCGTGCATATCGTAACTTGGTGGCTCTGCCTTGACACCGTATTTGAGCGTGCCGCCTTGTACAGGACAAGACGCATGACTCCCTGCAAAAGCAGAAGTTGATACTGCACATACAGCCGCAACTGTAATAAGGGCAGACCTGATTGATAATCGCATTATTTTCCTCCTGTTGAATTTTTTCGATATTCAATACGGTATAGAAACACGATAAAAATAGGAATTCAATCTATTAATGCCGTTATTATCGATTATTCCACTAGTAATCCAGATTGTGAAATAGAATCAAAATTTTTGTGAGTGTATGCTGCTTTAGCTAACTAAAAAAGGTGTTAATTTTTTCATCTCTATTTCTGTGCCCAATCCGATTCCCTGTGGCCCAATAACGCGGCCTTGTTCTATTGCCAAACTATTAGTAACCGGATCCGTTTCAAGATATTGATTAGTAACACTCACATCCCAGTTTATATTAGGAACAAGACAAGCCAGAACAGCAACGGCACTGCTACTAATACTTGTTTCTGCTACCTTTCCGGCAAGATTGATATTTAGCCCCAAAGAATGTGCGTGTCTTGCAGCATCCAATACAGCTAGCATTCCGCCAAGCTTAATTGTCTTAAGACTGCATCCTTTAACCGCTGAAGCCAAAACTAGCTCTGATATATCAGACTGGCTATGAACCCCTTCATCTGCCGCCAATGGAACAGAGCTTACAGATGCAACATCCCTAATTAAGCTAACATCATAGGCAGGGACAGGTTGCTCGAAAAAATCAATACCATATTCTTTTGCTGATTTTGCAAACTCAGCTGCTTGCAAGGGCTCGTAACCTTCATTTGCATCAGCCGAAATAAAGGCGCCACTACCTAGCACTTTTCTAATAGCAGAGCACCTCATTAAATCTTGCTCTGCCGAGAGCGAGCCTACCTTGACTTTGAATGCCTCAAATCCTTCATGTTGCTTAGCCTTTGCACGGTCTATTTCTTCATCTAAAGTGCCTCCCGCAATCATAGTGAGGGCTCGCGCTGATTGTCGTTTTGCACCGCCAAGTAACTCAATGAGAGAGCAATTATGGGAGCGGGCAAACAGATCAAGCATCGCCATTTCAATTGCAGATATAGCACCATCATTTCCATATAAAGGGGTTTCAATTAATGTTTTGATATCCTGCAGACTGGTAATTGAAGCACCGACTAATCTTGATTTAAGAAACTCTGCCGCAGCTACCATACCTTGCACAAATTCGCCTGTCATTGTTGGTGCTGATGATGCCTCACCCCAGCCAGATATAGCATTATTACCAGTAACATGAATGATGATATTATCCGCTGATTTGACAGTAACACCTGCCATTTTTACAGGTGCTTTTAAGGGCATAGATACTGAATATATTTGAATATCTTCTATTTTTACATGTAAATAAGTCATTGAATATTAGGGTTCCTGATTTGTTAGTTCGCTGATCTCAGCCTGTGTCATACCTAATAATCCTTCCAGGATTTCGGTGTTATGCTGACCTAATAATGGGGGCGGCGAATTCTCGCAACGTCCTCTTACATCATCAATCGTAATGGGCAAGCCAAGAGATTTAACAAGCCCAGCAGTTGAATGCTGCATTTCAACAACCATTCCGTTTTCAATTGTTTGTGGATGTGTTAGCGATTGTGAAACCGTACGCACCACCGCAACTGGAATACCGCTATCTTTTAGCGCATTGTACCAATAATTCGCGCTATTATCAGACAAGGCTATTTCAATTAGCCGTTCAATCTCGTCTCTATTTTCTACCCTGCCTGCATTTTTAGCGAACCGGCTATCGCCAATCCATTCCTGATGCCCAACACATTCTGCGAACTGTTTGAATTGCCCATCATTTCCAACTGAAATAACAAGGCTCCCCTCACCACATTTAAAAAGATTATAAGGCACTATATTGGGGTGGCCATTTCCATAACGCCTTGCTTCAGCTTCTGAAACAAGAAAATTTGAAGCAACATTTGCTAACAAAAATACCCCTGTATTGTATAAATTAACATCCACGAACGAGCCTAAATTTGTTCTGTTACGTTTGTTTAATGCAGCTAAAATTCCGATCACCGCATTCATCCCTGTTGCGATATCAACAACTGCTACCCCCAGTTTCATGGGCGCTCCATCTGGCTCGCCAGTAATTGCCATCAAACCAGATTCGGCCTGAAGCAGAAAATCATATCCTGGCATTCCCCCGTTCGGGCCTTTGGTGCCATAACCTGTTATCGAGCACCTGATAACTGTTTCAGCTTCTGTTTCAAACCAATCAGATGTAAGACCAAGCTTATCAAGAAGACCTGGTTTGAAATTATCAATTACAATATCACTTTTCTTAACTAGTTTTTTGAGTACCTGCAGACCAGCAGGAGATTTGAAATCGAGTGCCAAGCTTTTCTTATTGCGATTCACCCCCAGAAAATATGCTGCTTCTGTATCAGCAAATGGGGGGCCCCAATGCCGTGTATCATCGCCTCTGCCAGGATGTTCTACCTTTATCACTTCTGCGCCCATATCACCGAGCATTTGGGCACATAAAGGGCCTGCAAGAACGCGTGTTAGATCCAAAACCACAACGCCGTCAAGCGCATTACCACCAGCCATAATCTCTCACCCATTATCACATAAGATAGCGGCCAGCCATTCACCAACCCATATCTAATTTCATCCTATTATACCACAAGCTTCAACCAAAAAAAATCCAATGGTTGAAGCCCTTCTAATTTTTAAAAAAACCGCTTTAGGCTTTTTTCATATTATCATCATTTTTCAGGCCTGATAGGTATTCTTTTACTTCTTCAGCATTACGTTGTCTAAATTTCTGGAAGTCAGGTTTACGCTTTTCAAGGAATGCATGCATACCTTCAAGAGACTCCTCGGAGCCCCAAACATGTGCTAGC
>JAACDT010000051.1 GCA_009936885.1 Alphaproteobacteria bacterium | reverse complement strand
TTGCGCGCTCCTATAGAATAATGCACCCTATTCAATCAATTCATTTTTTTCCAATAAAGGGGCTTCAAGGTTTTGGGCTAGAAGACTGTTTCTTGAGAGAAAATCAACTTCTTGATAATGACCGGAAATTTGCGCTTTCAGAATTGCTGAATAATAAAGCTGCTACCTCGTGGCTTCCCAAATCACATTTTAAACAATTAGTGAATCAGCCCTCTCTTGCTAAAACGCGGCTTTCCCTGATATCGCAAAACCCCCTTACCTTAAAGATTGAAGGCTCCAGCGAAGCGTTTAATCTTACAGATTCGGCTGCAAGAGATGCCTTTGCTAAAGCAATTAAAAATCTAACCAACTCTAATGAGAGCGCAAATCTAAATTTGATTGAAGCTGAAACTGGGGGCTTAAGCGATACGCGCAGCCAATGGATAAGTATCGGTGCAAGTGCATCTGCAAATAAGCTTATCCAAAATTTTTCCTTAGATGATTCCTATTTTCGATTTAGGCTAAATATCTGGATTGAGACAGAAACCCCCTTTGAGGAATTTAATTGGGTTGGCCGGAAGGCTAAGATTGGCAACGCAGAATTAGAATTTCAATCCCCGGTTGGTCGCTGTAATGCAATTAATGTAAGTGCCAAGACAGGTGATATTACACGCCAGCGTCTACCTCAAGAGATGAGAGCGCATTTCGGACACAGTGATCTTGGTGTTTTTGCTCGCGTTGTAAAATCTGGAAAAATATCACAAACCGATAAATTGATTCTGCAATAAACCATTAAGGCGTTTTGGTTATCAGCGATGATTGGTGGTTGTTAGACTGGTATTGATTAGATTGGCAATTAATTAGAGGTGAACTTTAAATGAGCTTAAGCAACTGCATCATCTGCATCTTGGTCTATATTATTAGATACTGTCTCATCGTCTTCAGATGTTTTGTTTGTTATGTCTGCTTGTGTTTCTTTATCCGCATTCCCACCATTTTCTATGGATGATGACGCTTCCTCTGGAGATTTTTGCTTAGGTTCAGATTTATGTTCATGCAGATTTCGCTTTTGCTCCATAGCAGCCAGAATAGTTTGGTGGACTCTGTAGTAATGATCTGCAAACTGGCTAAACGCTTCTGCTGAAATGCGTTCACTCGAAGAGTTCGCATCTTGGGCAAGTGCTGTGTACTTCTCGAATAATTGTTGAGCATTTCCTCTCAACTTACCCTCAGGTCCATTTGACTCAAATGTGGTATTTCTATTCACATTTGGTTGATTAAAACCGCTAGGACGGCGGACGCGTCCGCGAGAACGCTTTCCGTTTTGATTATTTGGTCTCATTAAATATCCGTTGCCAATATAACCAGGCGATGTGCTGGTGTTCCGTATCATTTTCGGAGATTAGCGTTTGCGTTATGGTACATCACATACCTTAAAAACTAGGTAATATAAGACACGGCTACACTTAAATAACAAGCAAAAATTGCGAATTTTTCAATTTTTTTTCTATTTTTTGTAAAACTGTGCTGTTCTAGTGACACAGAACTAAACAGCGCGGTATTCCTTGTAAATCTGGCAATACTTCTCGTACATTCAGATTAAACCGATAAGCCAACTCCATCACTTGTTCTGACTGCTTATAACCTATTTCAACGCAAGCAATACCATTAGGGTTTAAATAAACCGCCAATGAAGCAAAAATTATTTCATAATCAGCTAATCCCTGATTATGTGAGAATAAGGCTTGTTTAGGGTCAAATAGCCGTACTTCATCTTGCAAGCTTGCCTCATCCTCAGCTGGAATATAAGGCGGGTTGCACAGAACTATATCAAAGCTGTTATCGGCGAGGCCATCAAACCAATTGGAAACAAAAAATTTGGAACGTGCTTCTAAATTCAGTAAGCGCGCATTCATTTGTGCTTGGATAATTGCCTGCTCATTTATATCAATCCCCACACCAGTTGCATGCTTTAACTCGCTAAGACATGCTAGCAACAAACAACCGCTGCCTGTCCCAAGGTCCAGCACTCGAAATTGCTGGTTCTGCATGTTGTGTTGAGATTCAGCAAATGAAATAGCTTTATCTATTAACAACTCACTTGCAGGTCTCGGGTCAAGCGTTGCGCTGTTTAAATAGAAACGCAAAGACCAGAATTCTCGCCAGCCTCGTATTCTGCTAATTGGTTTTCCGGCACATCTCTGAGCAATCAAGGTATCATAGTGTGCTATTTGCTGCTCTGTGGGCTGAACCCTCATATGGGGATATACAGCTTCATCACTGCCAGTTGCAATGCCAAGCAATAAACGCGCTTCAAACACCGCCCCATCACCACATCTGTCACGAAGCTTTTCTGTTGCCTCTGCAATAAGCGATGGTAGATGACAAGATGCATTCACAAGAAAACCTAACTCTGGCCATCGGCGAGTTTTTCAGCCTGCTCCTCCGCAAGAAGAGCATTTATAATTTCGCTCAGGGCTTCCCCCATTAAAATCTTGTCCAGCTTATAAAGAGTTAGATTAATGCGATGGTCTGTAACCCTTCCTTGCGGGAAATTATAGGTTCGGATTCTCTCTGATCTATCTCCAGAACCAACCTGCCCTTTTCGTGAGGCAGCTCTTTCTGCATTCTGCTTTGCTCGTTCAGCATCATATAATCTTGAGCGAAGAATCTTCATCGCTTTTGCCCGATTTTTATGTTGTGATTTCTCATCTTGCTGACTAACCACAATCCCTGTCGGCATATGGGTGATACGAACAGCTGAATCTGTTGTGTTAACAGATTGTCCACCCGGGCCGGATGAGCGAAAAATATCCACTCTTAAATGGGCTTCTCGAATGTCGATATCAACATCTTCTGCCTCTGGTAAAACCGCAACTGTTGCGGCGGATGTATGAATTCTACCACCAGTTTCGGTGTCAGGAACTCGTTGAACACGGTGAACACCAGATTCGAACTTTAACTTTGCGAAAACCTCTTGCCCGGAGATATTCGCGGTTGCTTCTTTATACCCACCAATCCCTGTTTCCGAGATTTCCATAACCTCAAAACGCCATCCTTGCTGTGAGGCAAATTTTTGATACATTCCAAATAAATCTGCCCCAAACAAAGCAGCTTCATCACCCCCTGTTCCTGCTCTAATTTCCAAGATTGCATTCCTTGAATCATCTTTATCCTTAGGCAAGAGCAATAATTTCAGCTGGTATTCTTCTTCCGTAATTTTTGGACGAATTTCCTGAATCTCGTCCTCTGCAAGAGCGACCATTTCTGCATCAGCGTTTTGGTCTGTTAACAAATTTTCAGCGTCACTAAGTTCCATTTTCAGTTTTTGAACCTTTGCAGCTTGCTCTGCTATTGGGCGCAAATCTGACAGCTCTTTTGATAAATGCATTAAATCTGCAGTATCTAGCGAAGAAGAGGATAGTCTTTCCTCAATTTCATCTTTTCTCAATAATAGGCGGGATATATTCTTCTCAAGACTCATTCTGATAAATTGCCTTCTAGACCATGCTTTAAAAACTTTTCGGCAAATGATAGTGCTTGTGATATTTCCATTTGTTTTTGCTCGCCCGTTGTCATAACTTTAACTTGGATTGTATCGCTCTTAATTTCATTTTCCCCTATGATAAAGCTTAACTTACATCCAATTAAACTAGCTCTTTTTAACTTTTTACCAAGTTGAGGTGCCATGGGAATATCTGTCTTTAACCCTTGCAGACGTAAATTCTGGGCAAGCGCAAATCCATCTGATGCCGCATTATCATCTGTAATTACGACAGCAATATCGTAGGTAAATTCCTGTTTTTGTTCTATGAGTAATGCAAGGCGCTCAACGCCAGCAGCAAAGCCAACCGCACCGATATCTGGGCCCCCTAGCATAGCAGATAATCCATCATAGCGGCCCCCGCCAAGCACTGTCCCTTGAGAGCCAAGTTCGTCTGTGATGAATTCAAATGCGGTGTGAGAATAATAATCAAGGCCTCTGACCAGATTAATATCTAGCTGCCAGTTAATACCTGCCTTATCAAGAGCGTTTGTTACCTGCTCGAAATGCTGTTGTGCTTGGGTGGTAAGAAACGCTAGCAATTGAGGCGCATTTTTTAGAATCTCACGATCCTCATCTGCTTTTGAATCTAGTATCCGCAATGGGTTTTCATTCAGTCTGCGCTGACTATCACTTGATAATTCATTTTTATAGTGTGGTAGAAAAGCGACTAGCGCAGCTCTGTCAGTATCCCTACTCTCTCCATCTCCAAGAGAGTTCAAATGCAATCTACAGCTATGAAGAACACCTAATTCAGATAAAAATTGCGCCGCGCACCCAATCACTTCTGCATCAGCCAATGGATTAAAACTTCCAATATATTCACATCCAATTTGGTGGAACTGTCTCATTCTTCCTTTTTGCGGTCGCTCATATCTAAACATAGGGCCTGCATAAAAAAACTTCTGTGGCAATGATTGGGTAAGGCCATTACTGATCAATGCACGCATCACAGACGCTGTGCCTTCAGGTCTGAGCGTTAAGCTCGAGCCCCCTCTATCTTCAAAGCTATATGTCTCTTTTGCAACAACGTCAGAGCTTTCTCCAAGAGGTCTACTAAAAACCTCGGTAAATTCAAAAATAGGTGTTTCCATGTCCTGAAAACCGTATCTGCTTGCAATAAGGCTCGCTTTTTCAAGAACAATATTCATTTGTGATTTCTGTCTAGGCATCAAATCAGCTGTGCCTCGAACAGGTTGCATCGGTTTCATTAACCTTGCCTTTCTAGAACTATGGGTGCGCAGGCTTCTCTAATTCTTGTTGTTTAATCATGGCAGCGCGTTCTTCAACTAGAGTGACAACATGCTCGACAATATTATTATCGGTAAAACGATGGTCAGCCATTCCAGATAGATATATCTGATGGTTGCCTTTACCGCCGCCCGTAAGACCTATATCGGTTTCACGTGCTTCACCAGGCCCATTCACAACACAGCCGATAATAGAGACTGTTATTGGAATATCTATATGGGCAAGTCTCTCTTCAATGTCAGCAACAGACTTTATCACGTCAAATTGTTGGCGAGCACAAGATGGACAGGAAATAACCGTAACCCCTCTCCGCCTTAATCCAAGTGATTTTAAAAGCTCATACCCTACTTTAACCTCTTCAACAGGGTCTGCAGATAACGAGACGCGAACCGTATCGCCGATACCTGCCCATAATAGGTTCCCTAAACCGATAGCAGATTTGACAGTTCCAGCTCTAAGCCCGCCAGCCTCGGTTATGCCTATATGAAGCGGACAATCAATCGCTTCAGATAATTGCTGGTATGCGGCGACTGCTAGAAATACATCTGAGGCTTTAACTGAAATTTTATATTGATCAAAATTATGTTCTTCTAATATCCTTGCATGTTCTAATGCAGATTCAACCAATGCTTCTGGGCAAGGCTCCGCGTATTTTTCAAGAAGGTGTTTTTCAAGAGAACCTGCATTTACACCGATGCGCATGGAACAATTATTTGCTTTTGCAGCGGCAACCACCTCTGC
>JAACDT010000268.1 GCA_009936885.1 Alphaproteobacteria bacterium | reverse complement strand
GTTGTTTTGGATTAACCACACTTTTTTCGGTCGAGCCGCTGTACCAATTACTCTACCTCGTCTTGACAGCTATCATTCTTTTTCGGTTTTTCCCCTACCAAACCAGCGCGATGGGACTGATACTAGCATTGCTGCTATATAGCATCGGAAAATTATGGCATTTCCCATTTTTCCAAGAGGTGATGGCCTATATTATCGTAACAGTTATTTCAGTTGATATTGGCGCTTATATAGTTGGTCGCTTTTTAGGGGGGCCAAAGCTTATGCCAGTAGTAAGCCCAGCTAAAACAATTTCAGGTGCAATCGGGGGCCTTGTTGGCGGATTGGTCGCAGGGTTGGGGATGGGTTACTTTCTTAATATTGCAATAACACAAGAACTTGTTTTTCTGACCTTGGCCGTCGCGGTATTAGCTCAAGCTGGCGATATTACGGAATCCTTTTTTAAGAGATCTGTTAATGCCAAGGATAGTGCTAAAATAATACCAGGGCATGGCGGATTTATGGATAGGTTCGATGGATATTTATATGTTATCCCATTATTTGCACTCTCACCCGCTCAAGGATTATTTTTTCAATGAAAAAATTAGTTTCTGTGCTGGGAGCGACTGGCTCTGTGGGTGCGAGCACCCTACAAATTGTAAGAGAAAACCCCGATAAATTTCAGATAATTGGTATTACTGCACACTCAAATGTGGCCTTATTGGCAAAATTGGCTATCGAATTTATGCCTAAATTTGTTGTATTATCTGATTTGAACTTGGTGTCTGATATAGAAACGCGATTAGCCCACCTTGAAATTGAAATTCTCATTGGAGAAGAAGGGCTTGATTTTCTGGCCTCACAAAAAACAGATATTCTTGTGGCGGCTATTTCTGGATTTGCAGGCTTCAAACCTATCTTTAAAGCCATAAGCGTTGGAACAGACATTGCTATTGCTAATAAAGAGGCTCTTGTGGCAGGTGGGCATTTGCTTATGCCGCTTGCTAAGGAAAAAGATGTTAATATACTGCCTATAGATTCTGAGCATAATGCTATTTATCAATGTATGATGGGTCATCATTGGGACGATGTTGAACATATAACATTAACGGCCTCTGGCGGGCCATTTTTGGCCATGACACGAGAGGAGATGCATGATATTTCGCCAGTCAAAGCGTTAAAGCATCCAACTTGGGATATGGGCGCAAAAATAAGCATTGATAGCGCTACAATGATGAATAAAGGGCTGGAATCTATTGAAGCAGCTTGGCTTTTTGGTATTGGACGAGAGAAGGTGTCAGCTGTTATTCATCCACAATCAATCATACATGGTTTCGTAACGTTTAAGGATGATACTATTATTTCTCATATGGCACCAGCTGATATGAAAGTGCCCATATCCCATGCATTAGGCTGGCCTGAACGATTAAAAATTCAGACAGAAAAACTCGATTTAACGCAGATTTCTAGCTTGGAATTTATGGAAATAAACCATGAGCAATTCCCCTGTTATAACTTAGCGCATCAATTAATTGGCGAGGAGCCTTGCTATGCGGCTGCGCTAAATGCCGCAAACGAGATCGCGGTAAGCCTTTATTTAGAGAATAAATTAGCATTTGGTGATATATATTCATTATGCACCAAAACCGTAAATATGATAGAGATTAGAAGTCTAGATGACTATCAGTCCGTTATTGACTATGATAGTTTTGCACGCGGTATTGCTCGCTCTATTGCGTTATTATTATAACACAAATCTATTTTCACTATTAGGTTAAAGACTCTAAATGCATTCTTTCGGATTTTTTGAAATAATCTTGTCTTTTATTCTGGTTTTAACGCCTATCGTTTTTATCCATGAGTTAGGACATTTTTGGGTGGCCAGAAAAACGGGCGTTATCGTAGATGTTTTTTCCATAGGGTTTGGTAAAGAGATATTTGGATGGAATGACCGGCATGGCACTAGGTGGCGCTTTGCATGGATTCCCCTTGGCGGATATGTCAAAATGAGGGGAGATGAGAATGCGGCAAGCGGGGCTTCTGATGAGGCAAAAAAAACACCGAATAGTTTTGCAGGGGCCTCCTTATTATCCAGAATTGCTATTGTTGCAGCAGGACCAATTGCCAATTTTATTTTAGCTTTTATTTTGTTTGTTGGTCTTTATATGGGAGCTGGAAAATTATTTGTTCCGCCAATAATTGATGAGGTTTTACCTGAGAGTGCAGCAGAGCGTGCTGGCTTGCAAGCCAATGACTTGGTGTTGAAAATCAATCAAAACCGCGTTTCAGATTTTAATGATTTTAGAGTATTTATATTCGAATCCCCTGATAAGCCTATCGATATATTGATTGACAGATCTGGTATGATTATTGATGTAACAGCGGTTCCAGATTCGATATATCTTGAAAAGCTCGATATTTATGCAGGTCAGCTTGGAATACGCTCTCGGACGGGTGAGTTCAGACGCCTTGGAATATCAGAAGCAATAATTGAGTCAGCTCAGGAATGCTGGTCAATCACTGTTGGGATGGTAAGGGGGATTTCAAGGCTTATTTCGGGTAATGCACAGATGGGCGAGATCGGAGGCCCTGTTAGAATTGCTCAATTCTCCAGAGATGCGGCCTTACAAGGCGTAACAAGCCTAGTCTTTTTCATTGCTTTGATATCTATAAATCTTGGATTGGTAAATTTGCTCCCGATACCGGCGCTTGACGGGGGACATCTCGCTTTTTTTATTATTGAGGCAATCATAGGCAAACCGCTACCTATAGCGTGGCAAAATATTCTGATGCGAGGCGGAATAGCAGTTTTGCTATCTTTGATGCTGTTTGTTACGATTTATGATATAATAAGAGGCGTATTCAACTAAATATCATCACAAGATACGAAAAGTGGACTGTTTTGTGCAAGATTGATTTGGCAAAATGTATTTTGAGAAGGATTTTTTTATTATGACTGGATTTAAACAGCTTTTAT
>JAACDT010000267.1 GCA_009936885.1 Alphaproteobacteria bacterium | reverse complement strand
CAGAATATTGAGCTTCGAATTCTTCTTTTTCAGCAAACTCAACTTCCTGATTTTCGCGCTCATCTTCAATCCAATCTTGCCATTCACCGCCACCATCAATGTCACTTGCCATCGGCGTGTTTAACGATTTATCGCCTCCCGACATTCTCTGGTTCATAGAAATAACTTCAGTTTCAGCTACCTCTAGAGTGTCGGCAATATAAGTTACTTGTTCTGGCTTCAGTTCACCGCCATCTATTGCGTCTATCTTTCCTTTTAACCGCCTGAGATTAAAGAAAAGCTTTTTCTGAGCTGCGGTTGTTCCAATTTTAACAAGCGACCAGCTACGCAATATATACTCTTGAATAGAAGCCTTTATCCACCACATGGCATATGTTGCTAATCGAAATCCCCGCTCTGGGTCAAATTTCTTAACAGCATGCATCATGCCGATATTTCCTTCAGATATCAGGTCAGATAAGGGCAATCCATACCCACGATATCCCATGGCAATTTTTGCAACTAATCGCAAATGGCTTGTTACAAGTTTATGTGCAGCTTCAACGTCATCACGCTCAGACCATGATTTTGCTAGCATGTATTCTTCGTCTTTTTCCAGCATTGGAAAAGAGCGGATGCGAGATAGATATTTAGATAAATTTCCATCTGGCGTTAACGCAGGGATAAGTGCATTTTTGGTCATGTGCATACCTTTGTTTCTGTGGCAAATTGATCTTCCTTATTATATATGAATTAACCATATTTTTTTAAAGACATAACTAGTAATTAGTGTGTCCACGCTCCCAAACGGCTTGTTCCAAAATGGTGTGCAGATTTTTTAGATCATCTGGGAAAGGGGCTTTGAATTCAAGCTCTTGTTTTGTTACCGGATGTACAAATCCTAGTTCAGATGCGTGAAGCGCCTGACGGTCAAAAGCTCTTATTGTAGCAAGCGCTTGTCTGCTGATTTTATCAGGCATTTGGGCTACACGCTGCGGTCTTCCATATACAGCGTCTCCAATAATGGAGTGACCGATGGAAGTTAAATGCACTCTTATCTGATGTGTTCTGCCAGTTTCAAGTGAGCATTCTATGTGGCATCCAAAAGGCGGGAATAATTTTATCACTCTATAATGCGTAATAGCAGACCGGCCGTTTTCACGAATTGTTTGTTTTTTTCGGTCTACAGAGTGCCTGCCAAGAGGCGCATCAATAGTCCCGGTCATTTCTGACGGCACCCCCCAGCATAACGCCTCATATTTTCTGTGAATTCGGTGTTTAGCAAATAGGGTGCTTAACCCATGATGGGCTTCCTGAGATTTAGCGGCAACCATTACACCAGATGTATATTTATCTAGCCTATGCACTATACCAGGTCTTGCAACACCACCAATGCCTGTTAAGCTTCTCCCGCAATGATGTAAAAGAGCATTAACCAAAGTTCCATTTCTAGAACCGGGGGCTGGGTGCACCACAAGTCCAGCAGGCTTATTGATAATAATTAAGTCATTATCTTCATGAAGAATATCTAGCTTTATATCTTCTGCCTGCGGTATATCGTCAATTACCGCAGGTATTGTTAACTGATAGGAACAACCAGGTTTGACGCTCACGGACGGATCGTCTAATGTTCTGCCATCGCAGGAAAAATGGCCTTCTTGAATAAGGGTTTTTATACGAGAGCGTGAATAACTTCCTTCCGTTATGCGCTCTGTGATAAATTTATCTATTCGGCATTTAGGCTGATCTGGCAAGCATATAATAGTAATGTGATGAGGATATGTCATTATCATGAATAATACACCAGAACGTCCGGAAATAACACCTCATAAGCAGGCTGCCATGTCAGATAAATCACTAAAACTGGTGAAAATGGCATCTATTATAATGGGCATTCTTATTATATTTGGTTTCATTGCGCTGATTTTTGGATTGCAGCAAAAACTATCAAATACAACAGATGCCTATTCTGAAGTTGAAATTTATCTTTCTGAGGGACAAAAAATTCTTTCTGTTAGCCCAGATGCACAGGGCGGTATATTATTATGGATTGAGAATTCAAACGCTTCTGATACGAAACAGCTAATTCAGCATATTGATAAATCAGGAGACGTTAAAAGCCAGTTTTTCATAACAGTTAAATAACAACTGACAGATAGCCTCCCGCACATAGCGCTGTTATGGACATCTATTTTTCCTTCTCGGATGACATTGATAGCTGGTGTAAGCATGTAAAATCGTATATCAAATTCTCACGTTAATGTTATATTTAAGGAACAAAGCCGATGGTGAGCT
>JAACDT010000050.1 GCA_009936885.1 Alphaproteobacteria bacterium | reverse complement strand
ATATGATAAAGAATTATTATATTGACGTTATTAGAACTGGCGAAATTATAACGCTTCCAATTGCGGCTGAGGTTAATATTGATGTGCCTAATTCACACTTTAATTATGCCTTAACTTGGTTTGGACTAGCGCTTGCGTTAATTGGGGTTTATCTTGCCTTCCATCACCAAAATGGCAGACTGCAATTCTCTTCTAAATCGACCTCCGATTAAAAAAAGGAGCTTACTCAAATGGAATATTTAAGTACACGCGGAGAGGATAGTAACATTCGATTTAACGGCGCGCTTCTGAGCGGGCTTGCACGAGATGGCGGGTTGTATCTGCCAAAAAGCTGGCCTAAATTTACCTCATCAGAAATAGCAGCAATGAGAGGGCTTGATTATTACCAAATAGCTGGAGAGATAATATCAAAGTTCACTGAAGGAGACCTCACTCTAGATGAGGTGACACAGCTTGCAAAAGAATCCTACAAAAACTTTACCCATCCAGATGTAGCACCTCTCACCGCTCTTGAGGATGGTCTCTATACGTTAGAGCTTTTCCATGGGCCTACAATCGCATTTAAAGATTATGCCATGCAATTTTTAGCACGGGCTTTTGAGCGAGCGCTTGCCAAGACAGGCAGACATTCAGTGATACTTGGCGCAACAAGTGGTGATACGGGTTCTGCGGCATTACAGGCATTTCAAAATCTTGATTCAGTAGATATCTTTATTCTTTTCCCTAGTGGCAGAGTATCGCCTATACAGCAGAAACAAATGACGTCTCTTGCTGGTCTGGGCGCCCATGCGGTGAGTGTTACAGGTGATTTCGATATATGTCAGGATATCGTAAAAGCGTGTTTTAATGACCATCAATTCAGAGATACGGTAAATCTATCTGCCATAAACTCAATTAATTGGGCTCGTCTTGTACCTCAAATCGTTTATTATTTTACTTCTGCATTAAAGCTTGGTGCCCCAGAACAAAAAGTTGCTTTTAGTGTTCCAACAGGTAATTTTGGCAATATTTTTGCTGGTTGGGCTGCTGGTCAGATGGGATTGCCTATCGAAAAGCTGATTGTTGCTTCCAATAGAAATGATATTTTAACGCGGTTTTTTGAAAATGGCAGGATGACACGTGAAACGGTTCAACAAAGCCTCAGCCCCTCAATGGATATTCAAGTCTCTTCTAATTTTGAGCGGTTATTATTTGAGGTGCTTGGACGTGATGCTTATTTATGTGCCGAAAAAATGAACGCGTTTGCAACCACTGGGAATTTTGATATTTCAATAGATCAATTAGAAACCGCAAAAAAAAGATTTGTAGCTTATCGTGTTGATGATGTGCAAACTAAAAGCGAGATAAAATCTTTATATGATAAACATGGGATTATTTTTGATCCCCATAGTGCGGTGGGGCTTCATGCGGCTGCATCTGCACGAGATGATAAAATAGTGCCGACTGATATTCCGATTATTTCACTTGCGTGCGCGCATCCAGCTAAATTTCCTGATGCTGTGGAAAAAGCGATTGGTATTAGACCAGATTTACCAGGGCATTTGCGCGATTTGATGGATAGGAAGGAAACCAAGACAGAGATTGACGGCACTGTTGAAGCCACCCAAAAACTTATTTACGGAAATGCACGCTGAACACCTTTATATTTAAGAGGGTTTCATGCGTATCAGAATTAGCGTCTTGGCTATTTTTTATTATGCCCAGCCAGATTGCGGCGACAGATTACTAGCATTAAAGCCACAATAACCAAGTGCCTTTTCCCAAATAGAGCTCACATCATCTGTGAAAATCATCTCTGGCGAGGCTGGCACATGAATCCACATATTCTGGCGTAATTCTTCTTCTAATTGTCCAGCAGCCCAGCCAGTATATCCAAGCAAAATTTTAAACCGGGCAGGGCCAATACCATTGGCAATTTCAGATAGCATGTCAACTTGCATCGATAACGCAATTTCATCGGTGATTTTTACAGAATCCGGCATTAAATGCTCATCAGAATGTAAAATATATCCGCGCCTATCTTCAACAGGCCCGCCTGTATAGATGATTCTATTTTGTTCAAATCGGGGTTTTATAAAACTCAGCTTCTCGGTAAGCTTTGAGAAGGTGAAATTTTGTTTTGGTTTATTTAAGACTAACCCCATTCCCGTCTGTTTGTCATGTTTGCACATAAAAATGACAGCCTGATGAAATTGTGGGTCATTCATCTGCGGAGTTGCCACAAGAAAATGTCCAACAAGTTCTGTAAATAGAAGCGAAGCTTTTTCATCATTCATGGGAATAATATTAGCTAACTTGTCTATTCGGGCAAACCTTTTTGCCTAAAAAAAATTAGGTTTGATTAAAAAAAATCAGGTTTGGCTAAAAAATCTACAAATTTTTTCATAGAAGGCTGACAAATTTGCTTATTGAGCCTATGTATCTATGGATATGATACAGATTATTTTTATTCTATTTTGCTTAATATTTAGTGGGGTTAACTCGTTGCAGGCCGCCCAAGGCCCGTGGCTTGAAAGCAAATACGCTAAAGTTAGGCTCATTAGCGGCGCACAAGCAACGGGTAGCTTAACAGAAATTCCAGCTGCATTAGAATTTCAATTAAAACCGGAATGGAAGGTTTACTGGCGAAGCCCAGGGGATGCAGGACTGCCACCTGAACTCAAATCAGATAATCCAAAACACGAAATTACTCGTTTCTGGCCATTGCCTGAACGGTTTTCATTGTTCGGTATCGATACATTTGGGTATTCAGGCAGAGTGCTTCTGCCAATTTCAATTAAACGTGACGACACAAAAATTGATCTACGGGCAGATTTTACATTTACAGGCGAGCTAAATGCATTGGTATGCTCAGACTTATGTGTGCCAATCTCAGGTCCACTAAGCTTGTTTCTGCCAAACGGGATGGCACCCCCATCCGTTTTTGCACAGGAAATAGCCTATGCTAAAGCACAAGTGCCAACATTCGTAACTGGCCCAGATATCGATATGAAATCAATCGGTTTAATGCCTGAAGATAGAAAGATTTTGATTGAGCTTTTAGCCCCAGATCAAACATTAAAAGATGTTTTTATTGAGACCAAACTTACTGGTTATAGCTTTTCCAAGCCCGTTATAAAAGATAAACCAAACGATATAATGGTTGCTGAAATTACTATAAATAGTGCGCAGGATGCAGGCGCATTAGTAGGACAAGACTTAATATTAACGATAGTCTCTAAAGAACAGAATAAAGAAATTAATGTCCCCAGCCTCAGCAAAATCAGTAATACCAACACAGCAGTAGCTGCGTTCTGGCCAGGGTTTATGGTGATATTACTCACCAGCTTTATCGGTGGATTTATTCTTAATTTCATGCCGTGTATTTTACCTATTTTATCTCTTAAAGTAGGGTCTTTTCTGGGAATGGAGCGTAAGTCATTTTATCAGGTGCGCGCACATTTCCTTGCTACCGCGTTTGGAATTTTATCTAGTTTTATAATGCTGGCTTTGGGGCTGATACTCATAAGAAGCGCCGGGCATCAAATTGGATGGGGAATTCAGTTTCAAAGTCCGATATTTCTAGGGTTTATTTCGGTTGTGCTTGTTGTGTTCATTGCAATGCTATTTGATTTTTTTTATTTGCCGATACCTAAGTTTGCGGCCATTCTCTCAGCCCCTGTGGCAAAAAATTCTGGCTATCGCTATGATTTCTTATCAGGGATGCTTGCTACTATCCTTGCTACGCCGTGTTCAGCGCCATTTGTAGGCACTGCCTCTGCATTTGCTTTGTCAGGCTCTAACACGATACTTGTCAGTGTTCTTTTTGTAATGGGGGTAGGGCTTGCTTTACCCTGGCTACTATTTGCAGCAATGCCCTCGCTTACAAGCTTTTTGCCGACCCCGGGTCGCTGGATGGTTAGAATTAAACAGATATCAGCAATTCTGTTAATTGGAACGCTAATCTGGATTTTATGGGTTTTTGCTAATCTGGTTGGTTGGCGCACCAGCGCTCAAACACCGTCACTGAATAATTATGAGCCATGGTCGATGGCCGCAATGGAATCGGCTATTGCAACTAATAGTCCTGTTTTTGTGGATGTTACAGCTGATTGGTGCATAACCTGTAAAGTGAATAAAATCTCTGTTCTGGAATTGGACACTATAAATAAGGCATTCGAAAACGCAGAATTTACGTTATTTCAGGCAGACTGGACCAGACCTAATGATGAAATAGCAGAATTTCTGGCTATGAATGGAAGATTTGGAATACCATTTGACATCATATTTTCGCCTCGGCTAGAAACACCCATAATACTGCCTGAAATCTTAATAGCCGAGCGGTTATTAGCCGCGATACAAGTTGCAAGTTTAAAATAAGTTAGTAATTTAAAATAAATAAAAGGAACGATAGTCAATGGCATTAACAACTGGAAGTGCAATCCCCAAGCTTGAAGTAACGACTAAAACATCTGAAGGGCTTGATGTGATAGATACACAAGCCTATTTTGAAGGTCGTAAAATCATTGTATTTTCTGTTCCGGGTGCATTCACAGCAACCTGTTCTGAGAAGCATCTGCCAGGATATGTAAAACATTATGATAAGTTTAAATCTGCCGGGATTGACGCTATTGCCTGTCTTGCTGTTAATGATGCGCATGTTATGTTTGCATGGGCAGAACAAAAACAGGCAGATGGTCTGATAGATTTACTGGCGGATAGTAGAGCTGTATTCTCTGATGAGCTTGGATTAACAACCGATATGGGGCCTGTTCTTGGTATTAGAGCTTCAAGAAGCGCGCTCATTATAGAAGATGGCGTAATTACACATTTCTTTAAAGAAGCGCCAAAAGCGTTTGAAGTTTCGGATGCTGAATCGCTGCTCGCAATAGTTTCTGGCTAGCGGGTGTTTTCTATCTGTATTTTTTGTGCTTCTGCCTGCGATATCTGGTCACATTCTTCATTTTCAGCGTGACCAGAATGGCCCTTTATCCATTCCCAGCTTACCTGATGCTTATGACAAAGCGCATCTAGCAATAGCCAAAGATCCTTATTTTTTACATCACTCTTTGCAGCGGTTTGCCAGTGATTTTTTTTCCAGTTAGCAATCCATTTGGTAATGCCGTCCATTACATATCTGCTATCTGTTACAACAGTAATATCAACGGGCCTTTTTAAAGCTGATAAGCCCATAATAACAGCCGTTAGCTCCATTCTGTTATTTGTTGTGTCTGCCTCGCTTCCAGATAATATCTTTTTGTGATCGTCATAGCATAGAATGCATGCCCAGCCGCCAGCACCAGGATTCCCCAAACACGCCCCGTCAGTATATAAGAATGTTTTTACGCTCATAATTAGAATCCATATAAACCCAAATTGGCATTGGATTTAAGAAAGGTAATCTTATTCCAATATTCCATTGGGTCATGTCTTTGAACGTGAGCGTCTTTTGGTGTGTGGTGCCAGTCATAATAGCGTGTTGCAAAAAATCGAGCAGCTGCCCCTTGAGATAAAATCGGTAGCGCATCTATCTCATCTTGTGTCAACTTCCGTATTGTTTGGTAGCTAGAAATCAGCCTTATTGCTTTTTCAGAATTAAAACGTCCATCACTCTCAAAGCACCAGCTATTCAGGCAAATCGCAAGGTCATAGGCAAAAAACCCAGTGCAGGCAAAATAGAAATCAATAATACCAGTAAGGGTATCCCCGATAAACATGGCATTATTAGGGAATAAATCGCCATGTATTACACCGCTCGGAAGTGAGGTCGGCCAGCTAGAGATAATATGGCTTATCTGCTTAATTGCCTTGCGGTTAAGGGTTTTTGCTAAATTTGTATTAATATCGTTGGTGTCTTTAAGTATTGCCAGCCAACTTCCAGGTCCTAGGGGATTATCTCTCCTAAGAGGGATCATGGCGCCTGCTAAATGAAGTCTTGCCAGCATAACGCCTATTTGAGAGCATCTCTCTAAATTTGTAAATTGTGCTGTCTCACCGTTAAGAAAAGATACGATAGTCGCGTATTTTCCAGCACATTTATTGATTATATCGCCATGTTTGTTTTTTATCGGCTTTGGGCAGCTAATATCACGGTTATATAGCTCACTAATGAGTTTCATAAAAAAAGGCAAATCGTCTGCGCTTACTCTCTTCTCGTAAAGGGTGAGAATATAGCTGTCTAGTCTAGTTTTCAAGATAAAGTTTGAATTCTCAACACCTTCTGTGATCTCAGTCAAGCTTATTACGTCGCCAATATCGTAATTTTGCAGGAAATCTGAGAGTTCTTGATCAGAAACGGGGGTATATACAGCCATTAATATTATCTTTTTTTCAATATAGGAGGCAGGTTAAACACCATGTCTTCTCGTGCTGAACCTTCTGTTTTAACTGAAATATCAAATTCTTTCTGTAATTTTTCAATCACTTCATCTACTAATATATCAGGCACTGACGCACCAGACGAAATACCAATAACCGAAACATCACGCAGAATATCTAAATCAAGTGATGCCGCATCGGGAATAAGAACGGCCCCGTCGGCACCAAATTTCAGGGCTACTTCAACAAGCCTTTTTGAGTTTGACGAGTTATCTGCCCCAACGATAATAAAATACTCTGCTTGTGGAGCAAGCTTTTTAACAGCGTTTTGCCGGTTTGTAGTAGCATAACAAATATCCTCACCACTCGGTCCCGTAATCTCTGGAAACCGGTGCTGAAGAATAGAGATTATCTGCGATGTGTCATCAACTGATAATGTGGTTTGTGTGGCAAATGCGAGCCCGTTAGATAATGGAGGTTGAACATTCAATGCTTGTTCTGCTGTTTCAACAAGGCTCATTGCGCCTTCTGGAACCTGCCCCATCGTTCCCTCAACCTCAGGGTGACCAGCATGTCCGATTAGAAGGGTGTGCTTGCCCTTGCGATGGTGCCGTGAGGTTTCATTATGGACTTTAGTTACAAGCGGGCAGGTGGCATCAATTGCTATCATATTCGCGGCGTCTGCTCGCTCTTTAACAGATTTAGAAACACCATGAGCTGAAAAAATAACAGGTGCGCCTTCTGGAACCTCATCAAGCTCCTCCACAAATATGGCGCCTTTCTGAGCAAGCAAATTAACCACATATTTATTATGAACAATCTCGTGTCTAACATAGACAGGAGGGCCAAACTTCTGCAATGCTGTTTCTACGATTTCAATTGCACGCTCAACCCCAGCACAAAAACCACGGGGCGCAGCGAGTAAAATTGTTTTTTTTTGACTTCTCATAACGTTTTATTTGCGCGATAACGTCACAAAGGTCAATTGAAGACAGTCCAAAATGTGAAATAAAGGTGATGTAATGCAAACCAAGCCTATCTTCGTGATTATATTATCATTATTTTTAATAGGGTGTGAGACGATTAGACCTATTTGGAGTGACTGTTCTAGCAAGGTAACTGCGGTTGAAGAAGGAAGTAGGGTGACGTTGCGCGCCCCTGATGATGGAGGCGAGGTACAAGCACGGTTAAATGGTGTATCAGCTTTATGCAATGAAAAGGCTGATATGGTTGCTATGAGAATCAAAATCGGATTGAAGTTAGTGAGGGGTCTAAGCCAAAATGAGAATGTGGTTGAGCTAGAATTACCCTTGCTAATCGCTATTTTGGACTCACAAGATACGGTGGAAAGCTATGAAACGGTAAGTTACAAAATGACTTTTCCGTCAGGTACGAGTACCCTTTATCCTGTTATAACACCAAAAACGCAGATGCAAAAATCCGGCCGTGTTATATTATCTCTCGCGCCAAAAGTTTTGAAACCATAACGGCGCAAGTGAGTTGAAAAAACAAACAGGATAGCAAGGAGCGTTTAAGCAATTTTACAACTTGGTTGCTGCAATCTGAGTAAGAGATTTATCTATCATGGAAGCGCCTAATTCAGTATCAAGCTCTGAGGCTAATAGCCCTTTGCTGGCTGAAATAGCAAGGCTGGTTGCCTTGGTTCTGAGTTCAGTAACCACAGCAGCCTCTGCAGCAGCGATTTTCGCTTTTGCCTGTGCTTCTCTTCTTTTTATAGACTCTTCTGCTTTTTCAACCGCTGTATGGCGAATTCTGTCAGCAGCTACATGGGCGTCAGCCACAATTCGCTTAGCATCTTCTATGGCTTCATCTTGCAAAGCCTTAAATTTTGTCAATTCAGCTTCAGCCTCGTTTCGTAAATTTTCAGCTTCGCTTAATTCATCTTTGATTTTTTGCGCTCTGTTATCTAGCAACGTTGCTAAAGCAGACCCAGCTTTACGCCATATAATAGCAATAAAAATAACAAATCCTAATGCAACCCAAGCTGATTCATCAAAATACATCTTATTGCTCCATTAGCTTTGTAGTTTCGCATGTGCAGCCACATATTTTTTTACAACGGCTTTTGTGACTTTAACGGGGGTTAGTTCTGCTATAATCTTCTGAGAAGTTTCTGTTGCCAAATCTTCTAAAGAAGAAAGAGCTTCATCTCTCATTTCGGATAGCCGTGCTTCTGCTTTTTTGGCACTTGTAGCTAGCTTTTTATTAATAGCGGCATCACGACTAGCTGTCTCGGCCTTTGCTTCTTCAATTGCTTTTGCTGCTGCAATAGCCGCTTGTGACCTAGCTTCGCTTAAGGATTTCTCATAAGAAGTATAAACCTCCTTCGCATTATCCTGAGCTTTTTTTGCTGTTTCAAGATCATCGGAGATTTTAGTAGAGCGATTTTCAAGAACAGACGAAATAGAAGGCGCAACAAGAGACGAGATAAGGATATAGCCAATAACAAATGTTACAACAAGCCAGAATAACTGAGAAGGCCATGTTGTAATATCCAATTGTGGCAATCCGCCAGAGCTATCGCCCGCAGCTAATGCACCTTGAGTGATAAGGCTAAGGGGTGTTATCCCTGAATAGAACCAAATTCGTTTTACCATATTCATACTCTGATCGGTTTTAAACATCTGTTTTTACAAGACAGCCCTATTAGCGTTAGCCAATATGCCCACCTCATTTAAAAAGCAAAAGCAACAAATTAAAATACGAATAAAAGTAATAGCGCAATAACAAGCGCAAATAGTGCAATTGCCTCGGTCAAAGCAAAACCAAGAATACCAATACCGAATACTTCATCACGCGCAGATGGATTGCGAGCGATAGAGCTAATCAATGATGCAAAAATATTACCCATACCGATTCCAACACCGGCAAGTGCAATCATAGCAATCCCTGCGCCTAGTAATTTTGCAGCTTCAGCTTCCATTTTTTTATCCTTTTTTATTATTAATAGTTTTGGTTAAGGCTCCATACAGAGCCAGTTGTTATGCGTTAATTTCTAATGAAGGTGTAACGCGTCATTCAAATACATACAAGTCAAAATTGTAAACACATATGCTTGTAATAATGCCACTAGAAGCTCCAAGCCGGTTAGACCAATAATGGCTATTAATGGCAAGGCTGAACCCGCCACCATTATCCCGCCAGCACCGCTCATCATAACGGCTAGTCCAGCAAAAACTTTTAGCATTGTATGCCCTGCAAGCATGTTTGCAAATAAACGAACAGATAAGCTTACAGGACGAATCAAATAAGAGATAACCTCAATCAAAACCAATAGTGGTATTAAGGGCTTAGACGCGCCTGGCGGCACGAAAAATGAGAAAAAATGTAGACCATGTTTGAATAGGCCAATCAATGTTACACCTATGAATATGGTGAAAGCCATTGCAAATGTAACGATGATTTGGCTTGTTACAGTATAGCTATATGGAATTAATCCAAGCAGGTTTGAAAATAAAATAAACAAAAATAAGGTAAAAACGAACGGAAAATACGGTTTGCCTTCTTTGCCCACATTCGAGTCTAATATATTGGCCACGAATTCATACATCATTTCTGCAATGCATTGTAATCTACCAGGTATTATAGAGGCTGGGCGCATTGCAAAGAACAATAATCCAGAACTCAACAAAACGGCAAAAACCATGAATAAACTTGAGTTTGTAAAAGAGATGTCATAACCAAACAAACTAAGGGCATATAGAGCTTTTATGGTAAATTGTTCGACAGGTGAATGCACATTTAACTCCTATTTAACGAAACTGTCTGGATTGTAAAATCCACTTAATCTTTTTTATCTTCGGCACCCTTTTCTGTTGGCGCTGAAGCTTTGTTTTCTTTGTGGTCGCTGAAATATCCTGCGCCCATTCCCTTTCCACTTAGAAGTCGCCAGATATTCATCATTCCTCCAGCAGCTCCTAAAAAAAACAAAACCAACATAAATGCAGGTGTTGTTCCAAGCCATCTATCAACCAGCCAGCCCGCAAACGCGCCAACCGCTATCCCAGCTACCAGTTCAGTTGCCACTCTTCCAGCTAGAGCCATACCCGCAGCTGGTAATTGGCGGGATTTATGCCTTTGCTTTTTGGCAGTTGTTTTAGCTTCAAACTTCGCGATACGTTCAGAAAGGGTTCCAGACGAATCTGACTTATTCCAATCCTTTTTATTCTTATCGCTCACATTCTTTCCTGACTGACCGACATGCTTTAATCTATCTTATTTACGGATATCTATTTGATAAAAATTAGATAGTAATAAACGGTTGGAAATTATGCGTCACCGTAAAAAATGTCAAGTTAAACTCGACCACAGCACCGAATGTAACCAGATTTTTTAGATGTTAGAATAAATGCCTAACTTAGCGTTATAGCCATTGGTAATTTAGGCGTCTTCGCGAAGCGATTCCGCGGTTTGCAGATCAACAGAAACAAGCTTGCTGATACCGCGCTCAGCCATTGTTACACCATATAGCCTGTCCATCTGAGACATGGTCATTCTATGATGGGTTACAATTAAAAATTTTGTCTCAGTCCTGGATACAATATGTCGAAGCAGATCACAAAAGCGGGAGACGTTAGAATCATCAAGTGGCGCATCAACCTCATCTAAGATACAAATCGGCGAGGGATTTGTTAAAAACACAGCAAAAATTATAGCAAGCCCTGTCAAAGCCTGCTCACCACCTGATAAAAGGGATAAAGACTGCAATTTTTTACCAGGAGGACTTGCCAGTATCTCAAGCCCTGCTGTTAAGGGGTCATCTGAATTTACCAGTTTTAATTCTGCGCTGCCCCCACCAAATAGCGTCTTAAATAACCCCGAGAATTCTTTATTTACATTCGTAAGGCTGTCTAGCAGGCGTTGACGCGCCTCTTTGTTTAATTCTGATATTGCGCGTCGCAATTTGGCAATGGCTTCCTCAAGGTCGGTTTTGTCAGTTTCGAATTGGGCAAGCTTTTCGCTTATTTCTTGCATCTCGATTTCAGCTCGCAGATTGACAGGGCCTATGCTATCTCTCTCTCTTAGAAGTCTGTTCACCCTATCTTCGAGCTGTTGTAGTTCTGGTAATTCGTCCTCTTCTGAATATTTAGTAATTTGGGAGAGCTCATCTGGGGATATAGATAGTTTTTCGGAAATCTGATTGGCAATAGAAGTAATGGATTGTTCCGCCTGGGCGCCAACAGATTCCTGTCTTATTTGTGTTTCCCGCGACTCGGCTAGCTGTTTCTCATCAGAGCGTTGCTGGCTATCAGCCTGCTGCAACATTATTTCAGCCTCTTTAACTTGTGTTATTGCCTGCTCGTGTTTTTGTTTAGACCTGGTCAACAGGGCTGCTAATTCCACGCTCTCTTTTTTTAATTGTTCTGGTTTTGCCTTTAATGCAGTTAATTCCTCCAAGGCTCTTCCAGCTCTGGTTTCCATTTCCTGCATTCTTGTTTGAGTTCCCTCAAGCCTGCTTTGCCATTCATCTATTTGTGACATAACAAGTTTTCGTCTCGCAGAGACTGAGTGAAGTGTTTGCCTTAAATCGGCTTCGCGTTGGACGCATTGGTCATAAGATAATCTTGATTTCGAGGCGGCCTCATTTGCTGATTTAGCCGCATTTTGAAGGGCGCTAAGATCATCAATTTTCGACATATTGGCGTTTAATTCATCTAGGTCAGATTTTGCCTCTTCAATAGAATGCGTTAACATCTGATGTCGCTCTGTTGCAGATTTAACCGCTAGCTCGGATGTATCAACATCTCGCTGTGCGCGCATTGATTTTTGGCTCAGACTTTGTTGTTCCTGCTGTAGGGTTGAGAAAATCTGATTTGCTGATAGAAGGGATTTCTCACACTGTTCTTGCTTTGAGGTCTTTTCCTGAATGTCGCTTTGAGCGTCTATAATCAGGGATTCCAGCTCTTTTACGCGTTGTAGCTGGCGTATTCTTTGTGTCCCTGTATCTTGTTTAATACGAACCAAACCATCCCAGCGTGCGAGTTTTCCACCTTTCGTTACAACAGCCTGCCCTGTTGTTAATTTTGATAGAATATCTCTATTAATGGTTTCTCTCAGAATGACACTTACACCCTGAAGCGCTCTTATAATGATGTCTGGGCCTTCAATAAAATCTATTAGAGGTGTTCCTATCTCTGGTGGTTTAAGAGAGGTAAGAGGGCTCATTTGCGCGCACCAATATCCGTCTTCTCCTTTGTCAAGAGGCAGATGCAATCCATCAGAAAGACAAGCGGCTAGTGCGGCTTCCATATCATCAGTAACTTTAAGACTGTCGGAGATAGGCACATCGCCTGCGACTTTGTCAGATTGTATTAGGGTATCAAGAGCATCTTTTTCTGCTGTTAGTCTTGCTAGGTAGTTTGTTGCAGCTTGGCAGTCGAGGCGTGATTTATCCGTTTGCGTCTGTAACTCTGAGAGTTGGAGAGATTGTTCATCAATTTGCTTTTGTGTATAGGTATGTGCAGTTTGTATTGCCATAAATTCAGCGTGTCCGCTGGAAGCAGTTTTCTCGAGCGAAGGCAGATTAATGTCCTCTAATTTCACAGATGATAGGGTTATAAGAGACTGTTTTTGATTAATTTGTGTTTCAAGCTGGGATTGATATTGTTCGAGATTCTGAAGAACCGCATTTGCTTCGGCGGATTTCTCATCAGCTAGTTGACTTTCGAGCCTTGCTTTTTCAAGTTCGCTCTGAGCTTGGGCAAGCATTGGTGTATTAGAATTTTCTGCTTCTTCTAGTGTCTGGGCTTCTTCGTTTAATTTCTTTTTTGCTTCATGCGCATCTTTTTGCAGGCTATATTCGCGCTTTGAGTCTACCTCAATCTGGGCTCGTTGTGCTTGAAGCCTTAATATCTCATCCTCTAATCTGGATTCGTCTCGTTCAATCTGCGATAAATTAGTGCTGACGAGCTGTGTTTCAGCCGCAAGGGCGGCTTCTGCTATGCGCAAATCGGGAAGCGTTGCTGCAATCTCAACACGGTTCTGAGTACTGGCATTGACTACGCGTTGAGCCTCTAGGACTGCTAGCTGAGCGTGCTTAAACGCGGTTTCTGCATTCTGTTGATTGCGAAGTGCTGAAATCCACATCACATGAAGCATACTAGCCTCTGCATTTCGAATTCGGTCTGCAACTGAGCGGTATCTTGCTGCTTGCCTCGCTTGCTTGTGTAAATAGCCCTTCTGTTCTTCAAGCTGTGTCATCAGATCAACAAGTCTTGAGATATTCAGCTCAGCATTATTAAGACGTAATTCAGCTTCATGTTTGCGCTGGTGTAATCCTTTAATATTGGCAGCCTCCTCAAGAAGAGTTCGCCTATTCTCTGGTTTGGCGCCAACGATAGCGCCGATTCTTCCCTGGCTTACGATGCCTGCTGAGCGCGCGCCAGTAGCTGAGTCCGCAAATAATAGCTGAACATCTCTTGCGCGTGCCGGCCTATTATTAATCCGATAGCTTGTTCCCTTACCTCGGATGATTTTGCGCGTGATTTCAATTTCTTCTGTGTCATTATATTCTGACGGTGCAGTTTTTTGCTGATTATCGAGCATCAAAGAAATTTCAGCTAGATTTCGGGCTGTTTTACTAGAAGTACCTGAAAAAATAACATCATCCATTTCAGTGCTACGCATTTGCCGTGCAGAGCTCTCCCCCATTACCCATTTTAAAGCTTCTACTATGTTAGATTTACCACACCCGTTCGGTCCAACTATTCCAGTTAAACCTGTTTCGATATCAAGTTCTGCGATATCAGCAAATGATTTAAACCCTGCTAGTTTGAGGTGTTGGAACATCATTGGATTAAGACTACATTATCGTTGCTTGGAAGAATTATTTTCAACACACTGATGCTATCTTGCGAAAGCTGCATTTGAGCTAAAAAATTTGGTGTATAAACTTTATACACCAAATTCCGCTATCTCTGCACTAAATTCGTCAAAACTCAGATTCCCACTAATTACTTTTTTATCGTTAATAACGAAAGAGGGTGTGGAATTTATTTGCCACGAAACAGAACTTTTCTGCCGCATCTCAACAATTTTTTCCAATAAGGACCTGTTTTGCATTAATCCGTTGAATTCATCTGCGGATACACCTGCAAGCTGTCCATAACGATATAATGCTTGCAACGGGTCTTGTGCTTTTATCCATTCATCCTGCTTGGACATCAGCAATGTTATCATGCCAAAATATTTGCTTTCTGGAAGTGTGCGTGCAAGAGCATGTGCGCGCAAAGCAAGACCATCAAGAGGAAAAGGCGATAATTCAAACTTAACCTTACCTGTATCAATTAATTTTGTTTTTACATCTGGAAATGTCTCATTGTGAAAATCTCCACAATGGCCGCAAGTCATTGAGAAATATTCGACAACATGAATTGGTGCATCAGCTTGGCCGATGATGCGCGGATTTGATATATGTGCAAGCGAATCGTCAAGTTTAGCCATAGAAAGCTTTGGCAGAAACAGTGTTAACCCAGCTGCGGTAGCAGAAGCACCTATAAAACGCATGACGCTGCGCCTATTGGAGCATTTAAGAGGATTATTTTCTTTTGAAAACAAGGAGAGCTCAACGTTTTTATTAAAGGTCATGCCATGCCTTTCATAGCTAATTGCGACAACGTTATATTATAGAAATTTAAATAATTTCTTGCAAGTAAAGAAACGCTAAAAAGATGGCAAGATTGAGAATAAAACTAATATTAAGAACCAATATTAAAAGAGGCGTTTAACCCGCCCCATTTTTTAAAGTAATAGCGCTACCAAGTCTAATAAGCGTTGCTCTTAATTCTGGGCTAGAAATATCGTTCGTTTGTTGCTCTAATCGATTTAAAATCGACGGGGAGGTATCATTCGAAACTGTTTGAGAAGTGTTTTGAGGTGCATCATATAGGCGTCTTCCGATCTTTTTGGAAAGTTCAAAAGTCTGCTGACAGGTGATCCTGCCAACGGCTTTAAAACCACAGACCATATTAATGGCATTTATTATTTCTTGGCTTCTGGCCTGTGCTTCTGGTCCACGGCCAGCTGCAACCCAAATCGTCAAGGTAGCATTATGGCGAGTAGATTTGGCAAAAGATAGAATTTTTGGGTGGCTCCAATGCGACATGTCATCTACAATATTCGGCCATAAACTGCAAATTTGGGTGTAAAGCGCCCCTTGGTTTTCAGTTGCATGCGCAACAACTGGTTCGGTAAGGGCAGATAATCTCTTCATGCCCCCACGATTTTTTAAGCGATTTTTTGAATGTGATAAATTCCGTGCCACGTAAGATAGCCTGTTCGTAATGTATACACTTAGTTATACGCTTATTTTCTCTAGTATTTCTAGCACTATTAATACATCCTCTTGATGCGTCATTATAGTATTATAATAATTTAAACAAAGCTTAGTGATATAACAAACATGGCTGAAATCCAAAGTGATATAAATAATCTATTAGCATGGTATAAAAAAGCAGGACGGATTCTGCCATGGCGGTCCTATTGGCCAGATTTAACCCCAGCTTACCATGTATTTTTATCTGAATTTATGCTGCAACAGACGGGCGTTAATACAGTCATTCCCTATTTTAGAAACTTTCTGGAACGCTGGCCAACCATAAATGGCCTTGCGGATGCATCTATTGATGATGTAACCGCTGCTTGGGCGGGGCTTGGTTATTATGCAAGAGCAAGAAACATGCATAAATCTGCTCAAATTATCAGTAAAGCAGGCGGAATATTTCCGCAAACCGTAGCAGAATTAAGCAAGTTTCCCGGGATTGGCCCTTATACAGCAGGCGCTATCACTGCATTTGCATTTGATAAGCCCTCTATTGTTATAGATGGAAATATAGAAAGAATTATTGCCCGCTATTTTAGTCTGAAGACACCGT